>JAGRAK010000158.1 GCA_020434645.1 Bdellovibrionales bacterium
AAAATATTTAGCAAATCAAAAATGATTAAAGGCTCATAACAAAATATATCAATACATACCTATCAAAAGTAATTTTAATAGTACTGCTGAAATTTTGACAACCGTTTGCATTTATATAAACGACAATTCAATCAGCACCACGAGCAAATTACGCGCATAGTCTTAAAAAGGTTACCAGGTACCTTTTTTAACAAAAGCGAGAATGCCAAGAACCATTGCGATGCCGTAGTGTAATGTGGCTATGGCCGAAACTCCCCATATGGTTGGGCCTTTATCCCAAATATGTAGTAGCGAACCGCTTATTATAAAACTTGATATTATGAAACCTAGAAAAAGAGTGTTCGCCGCATTTTTCAATGAAATTCGCAAACCTTCAATTTCACGAATTTGGGCCTTTAACACAAAGTCAGGAGATGATAAACGTCGCAAGATTTGTTTTATTTGTCTCGGCAGTGTTGAGACCAAAGAATTTAAATCTCGCCCGACAGAAGACAAATCGCGAAGCACACGCGCCGGCTCAGCCTTAGACTGCACTAGCTCGGCCGCAAACTCCAAACCATAGGCCAAGAAATTAAAATCTTTCATGATCACATGACCCATGCCCTCAATAGAGACGATGGATTTAAAAAACATAATGAGTTCTGGCGGAAGTTGCAGCCCATATCGTGATGCCACTGCAGTTGAGTCCATCAAGAGCTTGCCCACATTCACATGTTTTAAAGTTAAACCATAATAAGGCGCAATCATGTCGCGCAGATCACGCGCGAGCAAGTCAACATCTACAAGCTCAGTATATGGCGCCAAATCAACATACTCGTAAGCAAATCGGTCATAATCTTCACTCGCCAAAGCCACAAACATATTGGCAATCGCCGATTGAGTCTTTCTATTCAGACGCCCAATTACGCCGAAATCAATTAGTCCCACTCGATTATTTGGCAATACAAACATATTGCCCGCATGAAGGTCGCCATGAAAAAGACCATCAGTGAAAACCATTTTCAAGTAACACCGCAAGCCCACACGTAGAACAGCTTCAGGATTAATGCCTTCCTGATCAAGTGCATTTTTATGGCTGAGTGGTATTCCTTCTAGTTCTTCAAGAACTAGAACACGCTTGCCCGAATAGGCGCCATACACATCTGGTATTTTTATGCTCGGTTCTTTTGAAAAATTCTCTTGAAAGCGGCGAATATTATTCGCTTCAATTACAAAATTAGTTTCAAGATCTAATGTGCGCGCAAATTCATCAACAACTGCCGATGGATTAAAAAGTTTAGCCTCAGGCACGTACTTATCTAAAAGTTCTGCCAATATGTAGAGAACACCCAAATCTTCACTTATGATTTTTTCGATCCCTGGGCGTTGAATTTTAACAACAACGCGTTCACCACTAGTCAGTTGTGCCAAATGAACTTGAGCGATGCTCCCCGCAGCTAAAGCTTCACGATTAAACGATGAAAATATTTTTTCTGGATTTGAACCGAAATGACTTTTCAAAACTGATTCAATTTCAGAATACTTAAGTGGTGTCACTTGATCATGAAACTTTTTAAATTCTTCAGTGTAAATTGGTGGAATTAAGTCTGGTCGCGTGGCTAACAATTGCCCAAACTTCACAAATGTCGGACCCAACTCTTCAAAAGCTAAACGCAAGCGCTCAGCCGTGGTAAGATCACTTGTGTTTGCGGGGATTAGTCTTTCGAGAACTGTGAAGTGGCGAAGATTTGTCTTCTCTATTATGTCTTGAAACCCGTACTTGGCGAACGTCGACACGATCGTCTTGAGACGACCCGCGCTTTTGATGGGATTGGCTTTTCGCTTGAGGAGCATGAGTAGATTTTTCCCCCTTTGGCAGCACAAAGTCAATCCGCCCGGTCTGATGATCAGCCGTTGCCACCTGAATGACAACTGTATCCCCTATTGCATATTGATTGCCTGATTTACGTCCCACAAGTCGCAGATTTTCTTCATCAAATTCATAATTATCGCCCTCAAGCTCTTCCACATGCAAAAGACCATCAACATCAAATTTTCGCAGAGCCACGAAAACTCCAAATTTAGTGACCGAACTGATAATACCCTCAAATTCTTCACCTAAATGCTTCTCCATGAATCGCGCTTTTTTGATAGATTGAATCAGACGTTCAGCCTTAACCGAACGCTGCTCACAGGCACTCAGCATTGTGCCGGCAGAATCGAGATCATCAAATTGCATCCGAGAATAGCCTTTAACGCCAATCGCCGCCTTTAAAAGCCTATGTATTATCAAGTCCGGATATCTGCGAATTGGAGATGTAAAATGGGTATAATGCTCAAACCCCAAACCAAAGTGTCCCAAATTTTCTGGGGAATATTTAGCCTGCTTCATCGATCGGAGCGCCAAGTTATTCACAACCGACTCTTGTGGTAAACCCTGAAATTCTTGAAGTGCCTCAGTGATGCGTTTTTGCAAACTCGAAGTACCTGTTTTCTTTGAATAACCAAACATATCTAAGAAACGATCTAGAATTTCTAGTGCCTCTTCTTTTGGTGGCTCATGAATTCGATAAATAGAGGGCATACCTTTAGATCCAATAAACTTTGCCACCGCCACATTTGCTGCAAGCATAAGCTCTTCAATTAGCCGATGAGCAAATATTCGCTCTGATTTCACAATATCCGTAGGCACACCGGCTGCATCAAGTTCAACCACAGACTCTGGTAATTCTAAATTAAGTGAACCCTGACTAAATCTACGATCCATTAAAATATGCGAAAGCTCACTCGCGAGTTTAATTTCAGCCTTTACATGCTTAAGCTTATCCGGCACATCGCCATCTATAACCTCTTGGGCTTCACCATACGTCACTCGCGCCTGACTCTGAATAACGGCTTCGAAAAATCGGCTGCCTATCATTTCTCCGCTAAAATTAAAATCCATTTCAGCAACTAATGACAATCGAGCGACATTCGGCTTTAGAGAACAGAGTTCATTACTTAATGCTTCTGGCAGCATGGGAGAAACAAAGTTCGGAAAGTACGTACTCGTGCCCCGCTCATAAGCGTCTTTATCAATAGCTGAACCCGGACGCACATAGTGGCTCACATCTGCAATAGCCACCCAAAGACGAAACCCTGATCCTAGTTTTTCAACATAAATAGCATCATCAAAGTCTTTTGCCGTCTTGCCATCAATAGTAATGAAATTTTTCTTGCGCAGATCTTTACGCCCTTCCATATCCTGTGGACTCACCTCAGGTAGAAGCGCGCTCGCTTCTGCTAACGCCGCTTTAGAAAAAACATGTGGAATGCTTTGCGCCGCCAGCACGCGTATATTGTCGTTTTGTGGATCTGAAATGTCTCCAATGACAGAAGTAACTTCACCTCGAAAGCCGCGCACCGAATCTGGGTAACTTGTGATTTTAACCACGACCCAATCTTTATCTTCAATTTGTATGCTCGGAGGCCAACTCACTTTGAGATCTTCACCCCATGCAAAGCTTTCATCACGAAGCAACCCCTGCGCTGAATTCACTTTCTTAATCTGACCCGACACCTGCTTTATTTCTCGGGTCACAATTTTTATTATATCTCCTCTTAAGCGATCTCCGTCCCGTTTAGTTAAAACAGTTACGCGATCGTTAGCCATCACACCTTCCATAGAATGCTTCGGGATATATACATCTGGAATTTCTCGATCGTCAGGAATAAAAAAGCCATACCCATCAGGGTGCCTTTTCACTGTCCCTTCAATTTGCTTATTTATTGCACTTTTTTGATGCTGTTGACTTTGATGTTGTTTGCTCTTGAGTTGCTGTCCATTATTTTGTCGACCACTATGTTGCGAACCCGCTTTGTTGCGGCCGCCCTTAGACTTCTTATTTTTTTTATTTTTCATTCACTGACCTTATTTATTTCATCTGAGTTATTAGGTAACTGCAGATGGCTGAGAAAACGAAGAAATTTCGCCTCCCAAACTCCTAGCTTCATACCACTTTTACACTTAGGGCAATTGATTTCTTGCGGGAGCAGTAATTTAGGAGCGTTATGACCGAGTGCCTCGACAAATTCTCTACCGCGCCTTGCGAGCAATAATTCTTCGTGGCCACAGCTTTCACACTCATAGGGAACATAAAATGACTCAATAATTGACTCGTCGGGCAAATATCCGTCGATCATATTGAATATGTCAATTGTACGTGGTGGCACCATGCGAAACACAAATTGCTGACGCGTATCTTGTGATTTCATCCAACGCGACCACTTCTGCATAGCAAAGGAGCTCAAGTGTCTTAAATTTTCACAATTAAAAATAATTCTCTGAGAAAGACGAAATTTTTTATTCGGAAACTCAACATCGTCACCTAAATCGCCCGACATTTCGATAATATAATCTTCAGCTGTGTCGGGCGAAATAAGTTGAATCGGCATTAGAAATAAAGTGTGTATCCCACCATCGCGAGTACTCCACTCATCGAACCCGCAAAGTCACGATCGTTAATTTCGAGCTCTTTGCCCTTTGCGTCTTGTGTAATTTTCGACGAACCCGCGCCAACTAATGTTCCGCTAACAGAATCAACAGTGAACCTTTCAACACCTAAAAATCTTAAATTACCCTCAACGTTCACACAGTGAACACGTGCAAAACAAAACTCAGCGCCTAATCCTGCTTGGTACCCCAAACTACCGCCGCTAAAATCAACAGAATTGGTGGCCTCTTCAATGCTACCGCTCATATGGCCATAACCAATTCCAAACTGCGAGAAAAACTTAATCGTTTGATCTTCTAACATGTACCATTTCATCATCGGAAAAATCGTAAAGCCACTCATACTAAATGCAGTATCTGTACCTTTTTCTTCAGTGTATAAAAAGTATGAAGGTCGAAATGAAAGACCGATTGAACTACCTGATATTCTATAACCTATATGACCATTAACTTCCCAGGCATTACCAAACTTACTTGCACCAACACCACCCGCTTCAATTTCTTTATTCATGTCGTCTTGGTCAGCATTAATAAATCCGATATTGCCGCCCATTGACCAGCCACCTTGCCCGGCAGCGAAAGCACTCGAAAAACCAACGCCCACTAGAGCCATCAAAACAAATTTAA
>JAGRAK010000159.1 GCA_020434645.1 Bdellovibrionales bacterium
CAAACCCTCAGATTGATAACCTTTACGTGCCAAATTTTTAATTTGCTCATCTGAAAGCCCGAGTACCTGAAGTCGAATTTTCGCAGACCTAATCATTTCATCAGTACTCTGCTTGACGTCAGCAAGCGATGACCCTTTCACTCGTTGCTTTTGTCTTAATGCTTCTAAATATTCACTTTGTGCCGTATAGAGCTCTGGATCAAAAGCAATTCGCCCAGGAGCACTGACCGCTTTAAAAAGATTTTTCTTCTCTGCCATACCAATTTTAACGCCAATTAATTGTTGTTTTTTTAATGAGAGCTTAATTTCGGAGTGCTCGGTCTTTTCATCGGCCTCAACTGCAATGAGATCCATGCCACAAATGGGGCACGACTGCCCAGGCTTATCAGAGGTAATATGCGGATGCATAGGGCACGCATAGGTGATCTTGGCGGCCTTTACATGCGTCATTTCATTTACGTTATGGCCCTCATGCTTCAGGCCATTTTTATGCATTTGCCAAAATAATCCCCCTACGAATGTCGCAGAAATAAAAATCAAAATTATTATGTTTCGTATGTTGAATATGTTTTTTAAATTCATTTTGCACCTCGTATTTGATAGCTCTCAATGTTTGAAACAGAAAATCCTAATTCAGCTTCTAGTGCGGCTAAGTCTTCTACGTATTGCTTAAAAGATTTGTAGTAGCCTGTTTTCACTCGGTATAGAGATCGCTCGCTATCGAGTAAATCAAGAAAACTTGTTTTATTTGCTCTATAAGCAGAACGAGAAGAATTATAAGCTCCAAGCGCTTGCGGAATCAGGCTTGTTTTATAAATATCGAGAGTCTTGACTCCCGTCTCGACCTTGCCTTTTAAGTCTTTCACTTTAGCTATGAGCAAGTCAGTCGCACTTCTGACTCGGTACTCTTGCGCCATTTTTTTAGATGATGCTGAAGACGTTGCAGAGCTTTTCTTCCAAAACCACAAAGGCACACTCATATTTACTGATAGAATATCAGAATCTTCTGGCATGCCTGAAATTCGCTTTTGGTACTGAATCTGAAAATCTGGAGCAAAGTCCCACTTCGCAATTTTACTGTTCCACTCCGCTTCATTTAATTGATGAACTTCATCTTTAAGCTTAGGAGAATTATCAATTAACTGCTTGTGCAAATCTGAAATTGAAAGTGATAGAGGTTGACTGTCATAGGTCGGCACACTTAGTTCATTATGACCAAAAATGAGATTGGTGTGAGCTTGATCATTCAGCTCGGCCCGCAGAGCATCCTGTAGAGCAGACTCTTCTTGCTTCATACGCAGCAGCTCAAGTTCAAGCTGCGTGAGTTCAAAATGAGCCTTCATTGAATCCCCTTGCGACGCTTTGCCAGCAGCATATTTTTTAGAAGCCACAATAGAAAATTCTCTGACCGCTTGCATATTCGCCTCTGTCAATTGAATCGCTTTCTGACTAGAAAAAATAGAGTAATACAAAGTGATAATTCGCATTCGCACTTCATACTTTTTCGCTATAAAACGAGCTCGCAAAGCTTCTGCACGACTCCCCTGCGCCTTACCTTGAAGATAGTACTTTACCGGAAAGCGAAATTTCTGAGAAATAGTGCCGTACTGAGTTTCATTACCCCGGTCGAGCGTCGAAATCCCAATCATCGGATCTTCAGGTGTTGCTCTATCAGCAAGTAAAGACTCTTCAGATTCAAATTCAGCATACTGAGCATTTAAAGCCGAATTATTTTTATAGGCTCGCTCAAGTAGATCTGAAAGTGACGGGCTCGTAACTTCAGCTCTAGACACTTCTGGCAAAAAAGTGGCGAGCAATAATATAAGCAAATATTTTATGGTCATAGTGATTTCCTTAATCCAAGACAAAATAATCTAAATTTTGTTGTATGAAATATTGAGCACACCCAAAACGCGTCGGCGATTTGAATAGCAATAAACTAGTTTAAATTAGATTATAAAAGACTGGTTTAAGAGAAATAGCGGGCGCGCCCTAAGCGGCGGCGCCTTGCCACTTATGTATGGCCGAAGAACAGCCACATTGTGCAGCACTTGAACTGGATTTTCAAAATGAACTACGAATTGAGTGTCATCGATACAGTTTTTGGCGAAATCCACGTTTGAAATATTTAAAACAGAAAGAGACTTCAGCATGGCCATTACGCTGCAATCAAGAGGCATATCTACTGGCGTGCTCATTTTATTATCTTTTTGCTGACAGTGTGAGCTTGCCTTTTCAACTTGCGGCATTTGGACATTACTGCAAAGCGTAGGGCATAAAGCCGCACCGAATGCCTGGCTAGCAAAAAGTGCAACAAATGTTAAAACAGCAACTAAACTTCTCAAAATTTATATACCCTCTATCTTCTTCAATTCTAACGTCGCGCAGACTGAAATGTCAAAATTTAAAGAGTACAAATGCACTCTATATATACATATCTTCTATACTTTTCGACAGAACAGAGCACAAACTTAATTGTTTCAATTTGAGCCAAGTCTAGTCACGCTCACTTCTAGACGAATTGACGTAAAGAGAGTAGGTTATTTCTTACATTCATTTCTAAAGTCAATTAAGTGAGGCATTTAAATGAAAAACACACACAAAAAATTCGAGTTAAAAAACTACAAAGCTCCATCATTTTGGCAAGACAAACTTGATCTTACTTTTCGACTTTTTGAAACTCACACAGAGGTTGAAGCCATTAGCCACTGCCGATTTAATGCTGACGACTGGTCATGGCCGTCGCCACTTGAACTGAGCGGCGAACATCTTGAACTACTTTCAGTAGAAATTAATGGTAAAACTTGGACTCAATTTAAAAAAGAAGATAACCATCTGCATATTCAAGATACGCCTAAAGAATTCACCTTGAAAATTGTGACAAAGATTTTACCATCAGAAAATAAATCTATGGTCGGGTTATATGAAACCAATGGACTCTATTGCACACAATGTGAATCTGAGGGGTTTCGAAAAATCACCTACTTCACAGATCGCCCAGACAATATGGCCATCTACTCAACTCGAATCGAAGCTGACAAAAAAAAATTTCCTTACTTACTTTCAAACGGCAACTTAATCGAATCTGGTGACCTGAAGGACAATCGCCATTTTGCGCTATGGCAAGATCCATTTAAAAAACCAAGTTACTTGTTTGCACTTGTGGCTGGCGATCTCGATATGATTGAAAATCACTTCATCACGAAGTCTGGCAAAAAAGTAACCTTGCAAGTTTATGCCAATCGGGGTCGCAAAGAGCGTTGTTATCACGCGATGAATTCTCTCAAATGGTCAATGAAATGGGATGAAGAGAGATTTAATCTTGAGTACGATCTCGATCTTTTTATGATTGTGGCTGTTGATGATTTTAACTTTGGAGCAATGGAGAATAAAGGTCTTAATATTTATAACTCTATGGCCGCCCTTGCCGATGAAAAAACAGCAGATGACCAGATGTTCTCACGTATCACTTCTATTGTTGGTCACGAGTATTTTCACAACTGGAGTGGCAACCGTGTTACATGCCGCGATTGGTTTCAAATCAGTTTGAAAGAAGGCCTCACCGTATTTCGTGACCAAGAGTTCACTTCTGATTTATTTTCTCGCCCGGTGCAAAGACTTGACGATGTCACCGCGCTTAGAGAGCGACAATTCCCAGAAGATGCCGGCCCGAACGCTCACCCCGTGCGACCCGAATCAGCTTTTGCAATTGAAAACTTCTATACCTTTACCATTTACCAAAAGGGCGCCGAACTCATACGTATGATTCAAACCATCATTGGGTCTGACAATTTCAACAAGGGGATTGCGAAGTATTTCGAGCTTTATGATGGACAAGCCGTAACAACAGAGGAGTTCGTACACGCAATGGAAGTCGCCTCAGGTTTTGACCTCAAGCACTTTCGCCTGTGGTACAGTCAAGCCGGCACACCGATTGTTGATGTACAAGGAAGTTATAATTCAGAAGCTAAAACCTACACTCTCAATTTCAAACAACACACGCCACCGACTCCAGGACAAGATAAAAAACTTCCGCTACATATACCCGTAAATGTTGGTCTCCTTTCTTCTGAAGGAAAAGATTTACTCCCCGCTACTGTATTGCAACTCACAAAGTCAGAGCAAAGTTTTGAATTTAAAAATATTAGTCAAACCCCACTCCCCTCTTTGTTTCGAGATTTTTCAGCCCCTGTTAAATTTAATTTTGAATACAATGAAAAAGATAATTTATTTTTACTTAAAAAAGACTCGAATCTATTTAATCGTTGGGAAGCCGCTCAACGTCTATATGAGAAATCAATTCTCGACATTTACGCAGCACTTGAGGGCTGTTCTACACCCACAGCCCCGACTGACTTTATTTTGGCTCTGCAAAATAATATCGAAAATGCTGATAATGACCCGCTTTTTGTATCACGGCTTGTTCAGCCGCCATCTATTTCTGTGCTTGAGCAATCATTAGAAATAGTCAACCCGGTTAATTTAGATTTAGCTAGAAAGCGATTCAAAAGATTTTTAGCGACCGAGCTCGAACCCACGCTGAATGAAGTCTTTGTAAAATATAAACCTAAAGATAAATTTGAAATTAACCCACGAGCAGTTGGTGAACGCGCGCTTATGGGCGTTGCACTTTCTTATTTATGCACACTTGAAAACCCTAGATATTATGAAATGGCCTATTCCTTATCAAAAGGTAAAACTATGACTGAAAAATCATATGCAATTTCAGCGCTCATTCAAGCTGATGCCAAAGAGGCCAAAATGGCTGTTGATGATTTTTATAATGAGTTCGGCACTGATGGCGTGCTAGTCAATCGCTGGATTTCTTATTCTGCCGCAAGCTCTAATGAAAACGCCCACCTTAATCTACAAAACATCATGAACAATAAAGTTTTTGATAAGAACAATCCAAATAACAATACCTCTTTATGGCGAGGCATAGTCGGTGGAGCTCTCGCCGCATTTCACCAAAAAGATGGTTTGGTTTACAAGCTACTAGCGGACAAAGTGCTTGAAATAGATGCCTACAATCCCAGTGTTGCTGCACGCATTGTGAATTTTTTAGAAAACTGGCGCAAATACTCT
>JAGRAK010000015.1 GCA_020434645.1 Bdellovibrionales bacterium
ATCTTCAGCATCGTCTTTGGCTTTGGTGGAGCCTTCACCTCACTTCTTTTATCAAAGTGGATGGCTAAACGCATGATGGGTGTGCAAATTATTGACCCCTACACCAGCGATCCTGCAGCAAGACATCTAGTCACTAAAGTTCATGAATTTGCACGCGCTGCTAAAATCAGCACTATGCCAGAAGTCGGCATCTATAATAGCAACGAGATAAATGCCTTTGCCACAGGGCCATCAAGAAACAACTCTCTTGTGGCCGTTTCATCAGGCCTTCTATCACGAATGAACAAAGATGAAGCCGATGGCGTACTCGCCCACGAAGTGGCACATATCGCCAATGGCGATATGGTCACTATGACTCTTCTACAAGGTGTTATAAATGCCATTGTTATTTTTGCCGCTCGCATTGTGGCACAGCTTATTGTGAGTCAGACAAGATCTTCAAATGATGATCGCCCCAGCCCGTTTCTTTATATGGGCATCGTATTTGCCCTTGAAATGCTATTTAGTATTTTTGGCATGATTGCTGTGAACTTCTTCTCTCGCGCACGTGAATTTCGTGCCGATAGTGGCGGCGCAAAGTATGCTGGCCGTAACAAAATGATTTCAGCCCTTCGCGCACTTCAAGGCACTGTAGATCGTCTAGAGCCCGAGCAAGCCACGCTCGCGACACTTAAAATTTCTGGCAAATCTCGCAGCGCTCTGATGGCTCTCTTTTCGACTCACCCGCCGCTTGAAGAGCGTATCCGAAGACTTGAAAGCGGGAGATGACATCCTTTTCAGCCGGGATATTATTTGCAACCCTCACTGGGTTTTGTTGGGCACTTCTTGCAATAGGGTTGAAGTACGCCCTGCAGTTTGCCTCAACCGGCACGATCGTATGGATACGCATGATGGTCGCCTTCACCCTGCTTTTTTTGATTTATTTTTTTCGCGAAAGACAGACATTAAAAAAAATATTTTTTAAACCACCATGGCAAATACTACTGGCCGGTCTTTTTTTAGCTTTTAATTATTTTGGCTATATGAAAGGGCTTGAACTCACAACCGCCAGTAACGCCCAAATCATGATACAGATGGGTCCGCTTTCATTATTATTCGTTGGCGTCATTTATTTTCGAGAAACCATTCGGCCTATTCAATGGATTGGTATCGGCATTGCCTCTATTGGCTTTATACTTTTTTATCTAGATCAAATGCTTATCGTATTTCAAAACACAGACCTCTATTTAACCGGCAATATCTGGATATTTTTTGCGGCCATAACCTGGACTGGATTTGCAAGCTTACAAAAATATCAACTCGTACGGGGCTGGACACCACAAATGGTGAATTTACTTATTTATGGCATATGTTGTCTGGCGTTATTTCCATCAGCCAACCTAGGTGAACTCACCCCTCTTTCGCCATGGCAATGGTCTGTGCTTTTTATACTCGGAGTTAACACCCTGATCGCATACGGAGCACTTGGCGAGGCCTTGCAAAGAATACCCGCAAGCTACGTGAGTTTAATTATTGCCGTGAACCCACTACTCACTATTTTTGCCGTGGGTCTCATCGCACACTTAGGCCTTACATTTATAAATCCAGAACCCATAATGTGGCGCGGATACCTTGGTGCGATTATGGTGGTCTCAGGTGTTGCCATTGCCGTTTCACTAAAAGCAAAAGTTAAAAAAACTTAATGTCGACAGTCACAGCCATTTTACCTGCACCTTAGTAGAGACCTTTTTCTTCGCCTTCACCTCTTCAAATTCCACCTGTAAACTTATTACATGAAGCTATTTTCTCTCGCTTTAATAATATTGGCCATAATCACCGGATGCTCCACCGCAAATAAATCAGCCACTCTACCTGTTACCGAATTGCAACCACCGAAAATGGCGTTTTGGCCTATAAATAATCAACTTGTCGGCGATAAAGACTTTGCTAGCATTGATTTATTTTTAGAGCGCTCAGCTTTAGAAAACCCCGAGCGCAATACAATATGGTGGGTCAATTATAGACAAGCTCAGCTCTGGCAAATTAAAGACAAAAATAAATCCTGCGAAAAATATGTAAGCCTTGCCACTGACCCCAGCTTTCCGCTCAAAAGACTCGCCTACCTGCATGCAAATGAAATCTGTCCTCCCCAACATCCAGCTTACATTCAAGTTGAAAATTTTGATATGAATCAATTCGAACCTTGGCTAAACGAACCCGTCATCAGCGTGGCATTAAAAAAAGCCAAAGCTAAAAATGACTACCAAACGCTTGTTGATCTTAATTTAAAAAAATCAAAAATGAATTTAAGAAAAGAAGAGAAAGTGCACTATGCTGATGAAGCACTCAAGTATGCTCGAAAATTAAACGATTCAAAAAAAATAAGAGAACTTAAATCCCGCATTTACAACTTGTCGCCTAGTCGCAAGCCATGGCCGAAAACCGAAGAACTTATCGGTGTTGCTTCAGACTATAGATATCTTAGAAATTTTAAAAAATCTGAAGAAATATACAATAAAATTATCAACTCAAAAAAAACGAGCATCTCAGACAAAATTCAAGCTTTGCGTGGCTTGCGTGCAATTGCCAAAGTTGAGCAAGATAAAATCAGAACCGTTCGCACCACTCAAGATCTAGCTGATTTTGTAACACGTATTTATAAAAGATCAAAAAAAACGGCAATCGATGCCAAACTCTACACTGACACCCACCTGCTTCTCGTCAGAACTTATTGGACTGAGGGGCAAACCACAAATGCCAATAAAGCATTAAACATCATTGAAAAAACTCTTGCCGGCAAGTTTTCACTTGCTGATGTTTACTGGCTTCGCGGACGCATGGAGGAAGAAAAGCAAAATTATGCGGGAGCATCTGAAAAGTTCAAGCTGGCGCTTAAAGAGCCCATTGACTCTCAAAGCTTCAAAGACAAAATTATGTGGTATCTCGCTTGGAACGAATACAAACAAAATAATTTTAAAGAGACCATTGCACTCCTCAGTGAAATTAAATCAAGAACAGAAAATAATTATGAGCGAGCCCGCATATCCTTCTGGCTCGCCAAATCCTATGCCGCAGCAAATGAAAAGAGTGACGCCAAAAATGAATATAGAGAACTAATCAAAGAAGACCCTTTAAGCTTTTATGGTCTTGCTGCCCATAGAGAACTCGAAGAGCCCCTGCCAAGAAAAATTGGCCCATCCGCGCTCACTCCTGATGCTGACCAAGCTCCACCACTCAGTCGTCATCTTCGTGAGTTAGTGAACGAAACCTATCTTGAGTGGCTTTTGGCTACTAAAGAAACTCAAGTGGCACGAGATTATCTTGATACTATCGCTCAAACTTTAAAAAAGAAATATTCTGATGATGCCGATAGCTGGACATCTCTTTTTCACCTCTATGCAAGGTCAGATAACTATATTGCTTTATTTGCTCAACTCAATGACCTCGATTCCTCTATGCGCCGAACCATACTTGAAGATAACATGCGTATTGTCTTTCCTAATCCCTATTACTCAACAGTTGCTCAAGCCGCTTCTCGTTTTGGTATTAGCACAGAGTTTATTTACTCAATCATGCGGCAAGAGTCTTCGTTTAACCCTCAAGCTCGCAGTCACATGGATGCTTTCGGACTTATGCAACTCTTACCCGAAGTTGCTAAGATTTCGGCAAAAGAAAATTCAATCGATTATCTAAAGCCAGATGACCTCTATGAACCGCACATCAATATACCTCTCGGCTCGGCTCACCTTCGAACACTCTGGGACAAATACAACGGAGAACCTATTCTCGCTATCGCCTCTTACAATGCAAGCGAAAAGGCCATCTCCAATTGGCTAGCCACTCGCTATCGTGGCGACGCTCTCGAATTTATTGAAGACATCCCCTATGATGAAACTCGTGATTATGTAAAACTAGTTTTAAGAAATCTCATCAATTATAAAATACTGGGTACAAATGAAGAGCAATTGGCTTTTCCAGAATGGGCATTAAAAATTTCCTATCAAAAAGAAGTCCAAGATCAAAAAATCGATGACAGCACAACTGTCACAAGATCTCCTGCTGCCACGTCATCTCGAAAAAAACGCTAAACCTGACGCTAATCCTCCTCAACACTGCAAAATCAGTAAGAACGACCCTGCTGTCACATACTTAGACACCCCACTATAAACTGGGCAACACAGAGAGCGTTCTCAAATTGATACCTATGTAATATCAACTACTTACGACCTATTTCTGGCGGCACTAGTCTTGCTCTATAAGCTATCAAGTGAGTGGAGTAAAAAGCATAAACCTTGGGGTTCAATGTGAGCAAGATCAGCAAAAGTCATAAAAAATCAGATAAATTAAATACCTTATTTATAGGGCTCGGGGTTGTCGCACTTATTGTGACAATTCAGTTTAATATTGCTCGCGTAAATTCAATGATGGCTTTCGATGCTCAATTTGCACAAGGAGAAATCCCTGCTGATTTGAACCAACAGGATTTTGCAAGTTTAACAAATTCTACTGCTGATCGAAGCACTGAACTCGGCGATAAAATTAAAATAGACAATTCTAAAAGCAATGAAATTGATGTTCTATTAAATGATCCTGCAATGTCACAAAAGTGGGATCTTAATATTACACAAGCAAAAGAAGCTTGGTCTAAACATCGAGCCGTTGGCAGCAAGAACGTAAAAGTCTGCGTAATTGACACAGGCATTGACGTAAAACATCCGGATTTAAAAAATAATCTTTGGAGAAATCCAGGAGAATCTGGTCGAGACTCCATGGGTCGAGATAAAGCGACAAATAATATTGATGACGACAATAATGGCTTTATTGATGATTTCAATGGTTATAATTTTGTTGGCAACAATAGTGATTTATCTGATCATCACGGCCACGGCACTCATATCGCAGGCGCCATAGGAGCAGAGGGCGGTAACGGCATCGGCATCAGCGGAATGTCACCAAAAGTCAGTTTAATAATCGCAAAATATTATGACCCAAAGTCAGCCGCAAACAATAATTTACTCAATACTGTTCGTGCTATTCGATACTGTGTCGCCGTTGGCGCCGATATTATCAATTACTCTGGAGGCGGCCTTGAGCCCAGCGCCAAAGAGCGCGAAGCCGTAGCTCTTGCTCGTGATAAGGGCATCCTTTTTGTGGCAGCCGCAGGCAATGAAAAATCCAATTCAGATGTTAAAAAGTATTATCCAGCTGATTACGATCTTGATAATATTATTTCTGTAACAGCCATTGATCGCGAACAGAATGTACTACCGTCAAGCAACTACGGAGTTCTATCTGTTGATATCGCAGCTCCCGGAAAAAATATTTACTCCACTCTGCCCGGAGGCAATTATGGCTATATGACTGGCACCTCGCAAGCCACAGCCATTGTAACAGGCGTTGCCGCTCTTATACGCGCTCGCTTCACAGATTTTGATGCGGCTCGAATAATTCGCCACATCACTGAAACAGGCGATCTCACCTCTACACAACTTGCTGGCAAAACCAAAAATGAAAAACGCTTAAATGCTTATCGTGCCCTTGCCATTTTAGATCAAGGAGTCACTGTATCAGGAGCAATACCCACAAATACAGCCAACCTTGAATCATCACAGTTTTCAGTAAGCACGCGAGATCTTTCTAATGACAATTCGTCGATTACAATTGCACCAGATGGTTTAACTGGTTTTGGTGCTGACTTAAGACGCATGATTAATCAGGGCAAAGCCACTCAAACCAAAAACTAAATAACCCTAAAATAATAGCGGAGCGCTAATACAAAAAATAAGATAGAGGAGCCAAACCCAATAAGGTTGCGCATATGCGGCAGCAATAAGCCCATACCTATAATAAACCCACAGGCCACCAGTATTAAGTTGATCCATTTAAATTTTTTGAAAGTAGTTTGAACTCCGTCGAAAAATGAAAACTTCTCAATTTTTGCAACGCTTGCATCCATATCTTCAGAGGCGACCATTTCAAATTTTACTTTAGTCAACTCTTGAACTTCTTTAACAAGTTTTCTAGCCATCTCATCTTGTGGCATAACCTCTAAAATCGAACCATACTTTAGCGCCGCATACTCCAAACATTTATCAGCCCAAGCTGCACTCACGAAATTCTGGTGAGCTTCAATATTTTCGTAATCGGCCAAAACATCTTCCCAAAGATATCGCACTTCTTTTGAAGCTGAAAACATATGCTCACGTCTTGCTTTCTCAGCATCAACTTCGTTTTCTTTAAATTTAAAAAACACAACCCCGCATTTTTTACATTCAGCCTGGCCAGGGCTGTAAGATGACGAACACTTCGGGCATGTGTAGATCTCAGAATTCAGCAGCTCTTCTTGCTGAAGGGCTGGCTGTTGCACCTCAGGCTCCTGCGCCAGCGTCTCTTGTGCCGGCTCTACCAAAGCTTGTGAGTAGATTTTACCCGTGATCATTTCTTTTGCATTCAGCGCTTCGCTTTTTGAGATAAAAAACTGAGTCTGACAAGCCACACATGCAAATTTAGGCTTTTCTGTATTTAAATCAGAAGCCGCAACATTGTAACCCTTAAAACATTCAGGACAACGAACTTGAATAAAATCGGGACTATTTATGTTCAATTCTTGCATGACACCCCTAAAAAAGTGTTTACTCTAGTAAGAAAATGAAAAAAATTAAAAACTTCTTAAACACTTACTCACTCAGTATCCTAGCAGGATTTTTCATCGGCACAAGTTATATTCCACTCCCACCCTGGGCGAATTTATTTTGCTTTGTACCGATTTGGCTTCTTTGGCAAAAATTAGCAAATGAATCGAGTCCCTATAAAAAAATATTTATTGCCGGCTGGATCACACAATTCATTCTCACTCTACTGGGCTTCAATTGGATTACATTTACCGCACATGAATTCGGCTACCTGCCTTGGCCTCTCGCCTTTTGCGTACTTATGATTTTCTGTGCGTTTGCAAATTTAGACATCCCGCTAGCCGGAGTATGCTGGTTTTATTTTCAGAAAAAATTAAAGCTGTCGGCACCGAAAAGCCTCGCACTCATGGCCATAATCACGGCTCTTTTTGAAGCATGGGTGCCCACGCTATTTCCGTGGAACTACGGCTACCCCTGGCTTTGGGCGAATCTGCCCATTGCCCAAACAGCTGAACTGATTGGTTTTCAAGGCATCAGCTCCATTGTCATTTTAATTAATGTCGGCTCATATTACATTTGGCAAAGCCTCAAATCCTATCAAACTCAGCCCAACAATAAGAATAAAAGACAATTGTTGCTTACATTTTGTGCAACTGCTGGAGCATTCGTCTTTTTAAATATAGCGGGGGTTGGCCTTAAAAAAAGCCTCCCGCAAACTGACAGTGAAATTAATGCCGTCATTATACAGGCCAATATCGGCAATTTGCAAAAACAGCAGGCTGAAAAGGGCTGGGAATTTCGCGAATACATCACCGGGCGATATGTCGATTTATCAAAAAAAGCCCTAAGTGAAATTCAATCTCACAACGACACCACAGTCGACTTTGTGCTCTGGCCTGAAACTGCCTACCCATATGATATCGACCAACGCTATTGGTCGACTGAGTCCGCATTGCAAAAACACTATCCTCCTGCTGCACGCACCCTTATTGATTTATCTCAAGATCTGGGCACAAATTTACTTATCGGTGGATATGGCTACTCTCCACAAGACGGAAAACTCACCAATACGTTTTTTGTCATAGAGAAAAATGGCGAAATTCAACCCCATCCGTACTACAAAACCATCTTGCTTGCATTTGGCGAATATATTCCTGGTGATCAATACATCCCGCCTAAAATTCGAGAACTCATACCGGCGGGCGACTTTTCTAGAGGAACTGGCCCACAAATTATTCAGATTGAATCCCCAGATTTAAAAATTGGACCACAGATATGTTATGAGAGTTTATTTCCGTCATTTACGAAAAATCTCTCTGATCTTGGCGCCGAGGTTATTTTCAATGTCACAAATGATTCTTGGTATGGAACATGGCAAGAACCCTATCAACACCTCTACATGACTCTTGCCCGAGCCATAGAGTACAGAAGACCCCTTATTCGAACCACCAACACCGGCATTTCAACAGCCATACTTGCCGATGGCACTATTTTACAAAAATCTCCCCTGAATCAAGAATGGACTGGATTATTTAAAATTCCCTATAAAAAGAACCCGACCGCCACTTTTTATCAACTATATCCTTGGCTTATTGACTCTCTCCTTATATTTTTGTTGCTCTTAATAATTGGAAGGGCAAGCTTTGAGCGAGTTAAGAAATCTTGATTGGGATCAAATAATTGAAAAGTTGATGGCGTTTGCCACCAGCGAATATGGCCGACAAGAATTAAAAAATACCGCCCCTGTTAAATCCTCAAACGATGCCCTTCAAAGTTTTAGCGAGATCACTGAATTCACCCCCCTCATTAAACAAGGGCTCCGCCCACACATGGAGAGTCTTGACCTCTGCACTCCATGGCTGCAAAGACTCAGCCGAAATGCCATCTTAAAACCTCTTGAAATAAAAGACGTCCGTCATTTTTGTCTCGAGACACTCGCACTTAAAGAAATGCTTAAAGATTTTAACTCTCCGTTTATTAGTGATTTAGCAAGTCAACTTATGGAGGCTAACGAGCCGCTTTCGGCCATTGATCAAATTATGACTCCTGGCGGAGATATTCGAATGGATGCCAGCGAAACTCTGCATCAACTCAATGTTGAAAAAACTGGCCTCTCTAGACAGGTGCAAAACACCCTAGATCGCCTAGTGAAAGCCTTTGATATTGAATATCTCTTACAAGAAAAATTTGTCACCACACGTGAAGGTCGATGGGTATTACCAATAAAAAGTGGGATGCAGCATGGCTTTGATGGCATCGTGCATGCTTCAAGTCAGTCTAAACAAACAGTTTTTATGGAGCCTCAAGAGGTCGTCCCGGTAAATAATCGCCTGCGAGAAATTGAAATTGAGATTGAACAAGAAATAGAACGATTACTCACTCAACTCTCAACTTACTTAAGTTCACTTCGGTTTTCATTTGAAAATACAAAAAATACGTTAATTACATGTGATCGAAGAATTGCTGAATGCGAGCTCTCAGTTCATCTCAACGCTCACTCCTGTTCGTTTTCAGAGCATGAAATCACTTTAAATGATTTACGCCATCCGCTGCTCACATACGGCAATCGAAATGTCGTTTCAAACACTGTTGAAATGAATAAAGATCGTCGAATTCTTCTTTTGTCTGGGCCAAACGCTGGCGGCAAAACTGTTTTATTAAAGGCCATCGGACTTGCAGCACAAATGGCAAGATGTGGGCTGCCCATTTGCGCAAGCTCAGGCTCAACACTCCCATTTTTTAAAAACCTTGTGGTCTCGGTCGGAGACTCTCAAAGCGTTGATGCTGACTTAAGTACGTTCGCAGCGCACTTAAAAACCCTCGACTACGCCACCACCTGCCAAAGCTCACAAACCCTTCTTTTGCTAGATGAAATATGTGGGTCTACTGACCCAGAAGAAGGGGCGGCTCTTGCCAAAAGTTTTATTGAAACTTATCGCGACAACGAGGTTTTTGGTGTTATCACCTCTCATTTGGGCGCATTAAAACGGGGGTGGGAGGAAAACTCGGGCATCATCAATGGCTCACTTGATTTCGATCCAACAAAAGGACCAACTTATCGATTTATAATGGGTGTTCCCGGCCAATCACTCGCCATCCAAACGGCTGAGCGGGCGGGTGTTAGAAAAAAAATTATAGAACGTGCCATAGAGCTTCTAAGCCCTGAAGTGCGAAAATACCAAGCGGCTGTGCAAGAAGTTGATGCCATGAAGCAAGAGCTTCTTCATATGCAAGATTTACTATCTAAAGAATTAAAATCAGCTGAAAAACAAAAAGTTAAATACGATCAGCTCATCAATAACTTTAATATTGAAAAAGAAAATATTTTAAATAAAGAAGTTTTGAGGGCTAAAAAGACAATCGAAGGCCTTATCCAAGAAGTGAAAGTAAAAGATGTTTTTCGCAAACATGAAGAACTCGAGAAAATAAAATTTGAGCTTCCCCAGATCATCAAAGCCACAAGCGATACCGAGAGGGGCTCATCTACTCAGTCGACTCCATCCACAGCGGATGAATTTATAAAAGCCTATCCGGCTGGATCTACTGTACATATTGGGTCTCTCGGACGCGACGGTATTATTCAAGGGCACCCTAATGCACGAGGAGAAATACCTGTTCTCTCAAGCTCAATGCATCTTCATATTCACTGGCAAGATTTAAAGCCCAGTCGTCACAGCCAAAATCCTACACAAAAGGTTTTGCGCAAATCGGGGCATTTTTCATTTTCACCAACTGATCAAGATCGCGTAGTCGACTTGCGCGGCCTTTCAAGCGAAGACGCCATATCCCAACTCGAAATTCAACTGGATACCGCCTCACTTGGTTCTGAAGATCGAGTAAAAGTGGTTCACGGACACGGGACAGACACTCTTAAACGAGCGATACGCAGTTACCTCTCGCGCAGCGTATATGTAAAAAAATGGCAAGCCGGCACTAACGAAACCGGAGGTGATGGCATCACCTGGATCGAATTAAAATAACAATACATCTGATAACGGATCACACTCAGCTGATTTTTCAGCCATAACGTGTTCTTCTTTTGGCTCTGTCACATATGTCAGCATACAAGATTTAATCCGAACTGTATCTTTCACTCCAAATAGTGACTCTTCTGAGCGAATAATCGAGTGCAGCACACTCCCCTTATTTAAAGATAATAAAATTTGCCCTTGAATATCTGATCGAAATCTCATCAGTAGATCTTTATCATTTTTGCCGTTAGAACTGAGTACATTTTTACTTGCCCCCACAATAGTGACATCCCCAGATAACTCAATCTCAGCGCACCTACCAGCAGCACCGCAATCTCGAATATTTTTTAAAATAGAGACGACTTCCATGCGAAGAGGTATACCCGATTTTACACTGATCCACTCGGCCTTCATAGACCATGAATCTCCCACACTGACTTCGCCTTTCGGCAGCGATACAGGTGGCACATAGTATATGGTGCCTACAGGCATGTCACCCGCACGCACGACACGCCCGTCTTTTGTGAGAACATACTGCAGAGTCTCATTGAGTTCTGGCATTGCAAAATCACTGAGATCAATATTTCCTTCTTTTGAAACTGTAGTCAGATCATATGTCCCCACCCCGTTTGCCGAATCAACATGAGTGACTTTTGTGTCCACTATGAAATCAACGCCCTCACTTATTTTTCGCGTAATTTCACCATTAGAAAAAGTTTCTGTAAGGGTACGAGAGCGATATTCGGTGCGATCACCTTGACCAACTGTCGGCCTTAATACAATTTCAACGGGGCCTTGGTCTGGCAAAACAGCTATGTTTTTCATTTTTTTACTTGTCACACACCCAGCCACCAGAGCCAGAGGCAAGAGCACCAAAATAAGTTTACTGATTTTTAGTTTTTTCATGATTTCAGATGCTAAATCATATTTGCTGGACTTACAAGAATCACAAAATTTAATTAAAATAGTCTTATGAAAGACTTAACTTTATTCGCCGCAGTTGGGCTACTGACTCTTTTACTCACAGGGTGTGGAGCCAGCAAAACCTCAAATTTTGTAGAAACAAGTCGCGGCGTCGATCCCGGCGTGAATTACGGGAATAATTATCTCCTCGGCGAATGCAATCGCGTGAAAATGCCGACGATGTCATTAACTGGTCAAATTGGCACATATTACGACGCGCTGACAATGAAGTATAGCGCTGATAAACTCACCTTAAATCTCACCTCAGTTCCTGCTGAAATTTACACAAGCTCAACACTCCAATTTAAGTTCTATCGATGGTTTGAACGAGTTGGAGGTTCTAAACAACTGAATACTCTACCTGTTCGCTTTCAATTTTTCGACAAATTAACTGGCACCAAAACACCTGCTAATGGAGTCGACAATTTATCAAAGGCGACAATGAACGCCGCACGGGCCGCCTTCGGTAGCTCGTGGTTAAATGTAAAAACAAATGAGTTTTTCGAACGAACTCAGATTCTTCTCACTGGCGTAGACATGCAGTATGATGCCATTACTATTGCGATGTACGACACAAGCTCAGGTCAAAATAGCGCCGTAAGCCAAGGCGATATTCTGCTCCCTCCTTTTTATTCTAACCCAAACGTCTACAGACAGATCACTCCCGTACCTAATCTGTATAATCTTCACCCGAACATCGCACTCACGGGCAGCAATTCGTCTGAGAGAGACTACCATCAACTGATTGAAGATATTTGCCATGAACTTGCTGGTATCGGCGCCAGAATTCCCGCCTCAGCTCAGGAGCCAAAGTCGATTACACAAAAAATATGGGGTCGAATTCTCGACAGCCTTGAATCTGTTCTAGGATTTCACTTAACATTCTAAGCCTAGACTAATGACTAGCTTCTTGAACCACTTCTTCAGCCTGCAAATTTTCACCGTGGCGATAACGCCCTACCAAGTTCTCGTCTTTTGTTGGAAATGAAAATAGCAATGCATGACTATTTGATGGCATGTCTTCAATGGTCACCACAATATAATGAATACCGCCATCGGCCTCATCTGGAAACTCCCGAATGAAACTAACTAAGACATTCCCCATCGAATCATTTGAACGCCAAATCTCATCTGGATGCTCAATCGTTTCTTCTCGAAGCTTAGCGTAATCTGCGAAAGCCTCTTCTTTGATATCGCTCTCAGCGCGCACCTTAACCATTGAGTTATATAAACCTCGTGCAAAATCATCGCCCTCGGTCAACGCATCACCTTCTACTGAACCCACCGGGATATTCTCATCTAAGCGATCATATATTTTTTCACCACGACGATACTTGGCCACAAATGTGTCGCTGTTTGACGGAAAATGCAAATACACAAAGCTTGGCACCTTGTTATCTAGATAAACTAATGCCACATGATAAAGTGGATTTTCATTATCTTCGGATTCAAATTTTTTAACAAACACGTGAAAAAAGGCACCTTTAACAACATCCTTTAAAGTGTCTTTATCTAGCCAAATCTCGTCCGGGTGCTCAAGTAGAGCGCTTAAGTTGGCTTCATATTGATCAAATGACTTCTCATCAATATCATCACTTGAACGAGTCGTAAAAAACTCATGCTCTAATATAGATATCTCTTTATGAAAGTGTTTGTAGAGCTCATCTTCGTTTGCAAAAACGAGTCCCTTTTTTTCATCGATAATAATTTTGTCTTGTTTTCTGACTGCTTTATTACCCATAAAATTTTGGGGTCAACTAGACCTGTCTCATAATAAGACAGAAGAACACCCCACTCCTCCACATATTAATGATAGGGCTTTGGCCAAGTCGTGTCAAATTCAACGCTTTTTCTCTTGCCCTATGAAGCAAATGTTTCTCTAATAATATTATACATTTTGATTGTCTTAGGATGAGACAGCTGGCTCAAATAACGACTTAAGTCTTGTAAACAATTTTAGGAGGCTGACTCGACATGGATGATCAACAGCTCACAACTAAACAAAGCGACCTGCAAATTCAAGAGTTAGAAAAGCTCCTCAACCAATCCATTATGGGATATCACCACTTATTTGATAAAGAGCAAATTGCTCATATTCTTAAAAAACCAACCGAAGAAATTGATTTCTTCACCGTTGAAAACATGGACATCATCCAAAAACTCTTCAATGACCTCATTAAAAAAAGCACAATGCAAGAAAAACAGGCATTTATTGAGCGCCTCGATGAGAAAAACTTTGAAATTTTGCTCAGAACGTACTTTCATATTGTCGAAAGCACGCTACTGTCTTCGGAGCACATGAAGCACTAGCGGAATCTTATAACGATAAGGCCGCCACATGAAATCCGCAAAAACAGCAAGTGCACTCATAGCTCTTGCTGCACTTATCACCCTCACTTCTTGCACACGCAAAAAAGCGGAGCTTGGCACAGTCGATAATCCTATTAAGTTCTTTATGGTCCCCTCTGTCGATACGAAATTATTAGAAGATGCCGCACAGAAGCTAAAAATTTATTTAGAAAAAAACACACCTTATAAATATAAAATATCTATACCCTCTAGCTACGTTGCTGTGGTTGAGGCTTTCGGTACAAACAGAGCCGACGTTTCTGCGATCAATACATTTGGCTATCTCCTTGCTCATGACAAATACGGGGCGCAAGCAAGACTGAACTTCATTCGTTTCGGTTCAAGCTCATATCAATCTCAAATCATTGCTCGAAAAGACAGCAAGATAAATAAACTTGAAGACATAAATGGTAAAAAGTTTGCATTTGTAGATCCCTCATCCACTTCAGGCTACCTTATGCCTGCCAAATTATTTCTTGATCATCACATTAAACCTTCAGACACAATGTTTGCTCAAAAGCACGACAATGTAGTCACCATGGTGTACCAAGGCCAAGTGGACGCCGGCGCAACATATCACTCCCCCATGACCGACGGAAAAATCGAAGATGCTCGCCGCCTCGTGAAAACTCAGTTCCCTGATATTGAAGAAAAGGTAAAAATTGTAGCTCTTACTGATAAAATACCCAACGACCCGATAATATTTAGAAAAGACGTATCAAATGACATACAAGACACCATCTCAGACGCTCTTATAAATTTTCAAAAAACTGAAACTGGCAAAGACATATTTTATAAAGTTTATGGCGCCACAGGTATTGTCAAAACATCAGACATGCAATATGACTCTGTGAGAGAAATGCTCAAGGCATTAAACAAAAAGGCGACTGATTTTTAAGAAGATGGTCACTTATGAAAGTCCAGCAGCCCATTTTATCTGTAAAAAACCTGTCTATGACCTTTCCAAACGGTGTGCAGGCACTAAAAAACGTAAGCTTTGATGTCTACCCCGGAGAGTTTCTTGTCGTTATCGGTCTAAGCGGATCCGGCAAATCCACACTCCTACGCTGTATAAATCGTCTACTCACGCCCACAAATGGTCATATAATTTTTCAAAATAATGAAATCACAACTCTAAAAGGAGCACAGGTACAAAATATCCGCTCTAAAATCTCAATGATCTTTCAACATTTTAATTTAATCTCTAGACACTCAGTTTTAAGTAATGTCCTCATGGGCTGTCTTTCTCGAACAGCCACTCTAAAAAGTCTGATGGGCATCTTTGCAAAAGGAGATACCGCGAAAGCTCTTGCCGCGCTTAAACTTGTCGGTATCTCCGAAAAAGCCCACGTGCGCGCAGGACAACTCTCAGGCGGCCAGCAACAGCGTGTCGCAATTGCCCGCGCACTCGTTCAAGAACCCCAGGTTCTGCTTGCCGATGAACCGGTTGCAAGTCTCGACCCCGCAACCTGTCACACCATTATGGATCATCTTGAAAAAATAAATAAAGATTTAGACATCACTATTATTTGCAATTTACACTTTCTCAGCCTCGTTAGGCGCTACGCCACACGAGTCATTGCACTTAAAGCCGGTGAACTTGTGTACTCAGGTACTCCTGATAATATAACCGAAGAGTGGTTC
>JAGRAK010000160.1 GCA_020434645.1 Bdellovibrionales bacterium
AGGCCTTATCGATAGCAGACTCATCAAAGAACGGATATATTTGAACGGTCACAGGTTTTTCGCGGGTGCCGAGCACAACCGTCACTTCTTGTAGGTAGCGAATGCCGAGCTGACTTGCAACCGGCACAATGTAAACTTCAGAACTGAAACCTGCAGAATTTGTTTTATTTACGATTTTGATTCTGTCAAAATCAATAGCGTACTCGCCCGCCCTAAATGCATGATCTACAACGGTGAGTTTATTTTCAATATATTCAACAACAGCCTCAGTCTTTGACTGACCACTCTTCACATGAACCTTCGACGCCTGAACTTCATACGCATGCTCAATTTTTTTACCGTCTTGCGAAAAATCAAGAAGAACTTTATGCGCCGACCTTAACTGCGATTTTATAGCTCGTGGCTCATTTTTTTTCGCGCGCGTTACACTTGTCGCATCGACCAAAACACGATTGGTCTGCCTAAAGTATTCAACTTTTTTAATCACATTTTTTAAAATATTTAAAGCCAAATTCGGGAACTGATTGGGCTGATAAACATCATAAATATGCCCACTGATATATAAATCTGGAGTTCTAAACTTTGAAAGCCCCTCACTTTTTAATAACTGAGTAAGCTCTGTTGCCGTCAGGTACTGACGGATTTCATTTTCATACATTTGTTTATAAAAATATGAGATAAATTCAGAAGGTCTCATACCCCGATGAGAAGCATGGTGAATCGGGTCCAAAGAAATCACCAAGTGATCTTCTGACATTCTATGCAAACCTTTTGCAAGCTGGTTCTGCTCTTCGATCACCTTTGTGTAAGAAATTTCTTCGCCTAACGCCTCTTGTGGTTTTTTAATTGGAGTCGCAACACCCACGACCATCTTCTCTGGCAAACGCAATCGACCCAGAGGGCTTAAATATCCGCCGATGCGTCGGGCTGTCGCTTCATCACAACCATTCAAACAAACCTGCACAAAGCTTATAATTCGATTAAGAAGCCAATCATCACAGCGAAGACGTCCGTGACGCAGACACATTTTAGAAAATTCATTCAGCATTGATTTTGAATCTGCCGACAAAGAACTAAAATTTGAAGGCGCTATGGTGGCTAGAAAATTGCGAACGGCTGGGCTCTCGACACAGTCTTGAGTCTCAAGGCAGCGAGAACCAAAACGCATCAACCGCATTTTAAAAATCGGATCGGCCATATCGTCGTCACTGATATTTAAGATATTGGTTTCAATTTCATCGATTTGAGCCATTGCCGTTGCCGCCTGCGTGACGGCCGCCCCTCCCTCCAGGCGAGAAGAGCTCAATAATTCACGACAAGAAAGCCCTTCGGCCGCTCCAGCCGCCCAAGCCATCTGGTCACAACCAAGCCCCACAATAAAAATTGTGAGAAACAAACCAATAATGAGCCCCTTTTGTCTTGAGACAAAAGCTACAAGGAGAAGAATGTGCATGAGAAGGCCAATAAAGCAAAAGACGCACCATTTGAGAAGCATAAACCGCGACAAAGTCTATTTTAGAGGCAGGGATTATAAAAATAACACGCCCTGGTTTTACCCTACAAATCCAGCACCAGCCTTTACTTCTGATTTAATAAACCCTATATTTCGCCGCTATGGATTGGTTTAAAATGTTCTACACGGTGCTTGGCGGCCTGGGTTTGTTCTTTTACGGGATGAACCACCTCTCGAAAAGCCTTGAGACCATCGGAAGCGACATCATTCGCCGAGTGATCGGCTCACTCACCAACAACCGCTTTATGGCTGTCATCGTTGGTTTTCTTGTAACTACATTTGTTCAATCAAGCTCTATCACCACCGTCATGATTGTGGGCTTTGTAAACGCAGGCCTCATGAATCTCACCCAAGCCATCGGTGTTATTTTTGGCGCCAATATCGGAACGACAATCACAGGCTGGATCATTTCAATCAAAATTGGCAAGTATAGTTTACTTTTAATCGGGCTTGGATTTATTCCCTTCATTTTCGCAAAAGACACCGGTCGCGCAGCACGCTGGGGTCGGGTCGTTTTTGCTCTCGGTCTTGTGTTTTTAGGTTTAGAAACCATGAGCGCTTCATTTAAGCCGCTCAGTAGTCACCCCCCCTTTCTCGAACTGATGACCACTTTTTCAGCTGATACTTATATCAGTTTATTGGCCACAATAGCCGTAGGCTGCCTTCTCACATTTGTTGTTCAATCGAGCTCGGCCATGCTCGGAATCACCATTGCGCTGGCCGTATCAGGCTCGATCACTTTTCAAACAGCACTTGCGTTAGTACTCGGCGAAAATATCGGCACAACAATAACAGCACTGCTCGCTTGCGTTGGTGCCAATACAAATGGCAAGCGTGCGGCCATTGCCCATGCCCTCTTTAATGTTATGGGAGTTATCGTCATTTCGAGTTTTTTCTGGGCCTATGAAGGCTTTATCGAGCACCTCATAAGCGGAGTTGCCGACTTTACCAATACTGATGGCGAAAAACCTTATGTGGCCGCACATATTGCCGCCGGTCACACCATATTTAATGTGGCCAATGTCATAATATTTTTACCGTTTTTAAAACAACTCACTCGCCTTGTGAGCTGGATCATTCCTGACAAAAAAATGAAAGAAGCACCTCATTTAGAATTTTTTGGAGATGTCTCAACGATGTCAGTTGTCTTAGGCGTCACCCAATCTATTCAGGTGATGAAAAAGCACTGTGAAATTGCTAAAAAATCAATGCAGGCTACAATTGAATATGTAAAGGGCACTTCCGACAATAAAGAACTTTTTGATCGCGTAAAAAAATATGAGAGCATTTCTGACAATATTCAAGCTGAGACCACCGTGTTTCTCGGCAAAATTATGGAGGCCAAGCTCTCAGAAGAAGAGTCAACTAAACTGAAAGCCATTTTTAGAATGACCGATGAGCTTGAAAGCATCACCGATTACTGCGAGCGCATGGTGGTTCACACAAAAAGAGCTTATAAAGAAAATGTTCAATTTGATGATGCCACTAAAAATGAAATTTACGAGCTACTTGATCTGATGATGTCTTTTTTCAACAAAGTGAAAGAGCGAATTGATAGTGATTCAAAGTTAGACCCTGTAGAATTCTATCAAATTTTAGAAGAGAACAGCAAAACCATTAACAAAGTGCGAGACCTGCAAATTGAACGGATGAGAAAAGGCATGTTCCCGCCGCTCTCAACTCTGACCTTGGGTGATATTTTATCAACTCTAAAACGAGTTAAAAATCACACCCAAAATTTGGCCGAAGCCTATCAAGATTTAGATTAGGTATTGGTGAGACGACAGAGGCGATCATCCAACGCTGTGATCGCCCTCTACATTAATAAAGTGTTCTGTAACTATTAAACAAACTTTGCATCTCATATGTATCGCGGCTGCCATATTCGATTCCAGCATGCTGTGAATTTAACTCCTCCACGAGCTGCCAGCCCCTAGGGCTCATTTTATAAAATTTAACTGTGAGGTCACCGCGTAGAGCCTCATAGTCATGAAATACAACGCCATCTGGCCCCATAAACTCTAAATCCATAAACTCCTCACGAGGCGCATAAGCTGAGACTTCAATCTTATAAAGTAAACTCTTTGCGACAACCTCCCACTTACCAAAAGATATATTCATTTTAATTTGATCTAGATTGTTGGGTCGCCAGTCGTAGACTTTGCCCTTATATTTGAAACCCACCGTAACGCTCGCTAAACGATGAATGTTGCCAAAAGTGATCGGCTGACCACCACCAATGGCTAATGCTGTTTGGGGCGAGTTCTCAAATTTATTCGAGACTATCCAAGTCCACCACTTAGGCAGACTCGTGCCCCAGTTGCGATCTTGATAACATGGCACTTTTGAAAATAATTTTCTTCGCCCATTTGAACTAATCCAACCCGTACATCTCGCATCGGCTTGCGCCGGGTACCAAGAGATATTGGTAATGCCTGTGGGCATCATCCAACCCATGGCATTCCACCTCCAGAGCTTTTCAATTGTGAAGTCCCAAGCTATTTTTTGGCCGCGGGCGTTTACCATTCGCCCTTTAATATTTTTATCTGTGGCAAGATGCGAGCCAATTTCAACATGAGTTTTATTGTAAGCTGAATAATATTCAGCTGGCGTGTAGACCTTATTGATAATAAATTTATTTTTAAAATCTCCGGCCTCAACCGTTGCGCGCGAGGCTTCACTCCCCCGCTCTATGTCCCATGGGTTCACGATGCCATATACAAAATAAAATGCATCATCTGATTTCGGCAAAATGATTTTGTAGTACCACCACTCATACCAAGGCTCTTTGTCTACTTGGCCTGTGCCTCGCTCATGGTTTTTACGATTCCATATTTGAGAATTAAATTTGTCTTGAGCCGAACTGCTCTGCGCAAACGAAAATAACACAAAAAATACAATTAAAAACTTCTGCATTTCCCCTCCCCTGGGCTAACCCCGCGAAACAATTTTTTTTATATTAAAGAGAAATTTGTGAAATAAACAAGGGGCTCGAAGTCATTACCGTAGCAAGCCCCCAGGCGAACATAAACCGAGCTGCGACCTTAAGAGCCAATTAGGGCACATCAATTGCAATGAAAGCCTACTGCATAGAACTTATCAGCATGCAAGAAAGTGTAATTTGGTAGCGGGAGGATTTCTACCGAGCGCGGTAACAATGGTAACAAATTTACTTTAAAAATTTTGGACGAACAGTGACAACACCCATGCTGCTTCTAAGGTCTGCAGCATTTTCATCCACCAGTCTAAATGCGGATAATACTACATCACTGCCATCCAATGACATTTTTGTACAAATACCTTCTATTTCATCAGATACCCAGTGAGTTTTTTTATTGCCGTCAATCTTCCATATCCGAAATGTAAGCGGCCGCCCAAAGCTCATCCACTCCGAAAGATAAATAATATTGTTCACTTCGTCTACAATGTGTATATCGCTGAGCCCCGATGCCGGCAAATCACTAGGAACATAGTCGCCAATAAGTTCATATTTATCTACGTAAAAGTAGTCATACGAACGACCAGCTAAGCCTTTATTTAGAATTTTATAAACGTAATTC
>JAGRAK010000161.1 GCA_020434645.1 Bdellovibrionales bacterium
CAGCGGGCGGTATCCGGCTTCCCCGTTCCGCTTAAAAGCCCTGGAATTTCACGAAACTGACGGCGAATTTCATCAACCATTTGAGCTGCTGCTTTTCCGACTGATGTCATTGTCATAGATGCTGCAAGTAGCACAACCATTGCACCTAAGAATATCCCAATTACAACTTTAGGATCTGCAATATCCATAGCATCATTTAAGCCCGCTACTTTTACCGCTTGTTTAAACGCCACAAAAAGCGCCAGCGCTGTCATTGCGGCAGAACCGATGGCAAAACCTTTTCCAACTGCTGCTGTTGTGTTACCGAGAGCATCGAGTCCGTCTGTGATTTTTCTCACTTCAGGCCCAAGCTGTGACATCTCTGAAATTCCGCCCGCGTTATCCGCAATTGGTCCATAAGAATCAATAGTCATTGTCACGCCCACTGTGGCAAGCATCCCCACTGCTGACATCGCAATACCGTAAAGACCTGCAAATTCAAATGAGGCGTAAATAGCGCCCGCAATAAGAATAAGGGGCCCCGCCGTAGACTCAAGGCCTACTGCTAAACCCGAAATAATATTTGTCGCAGGCCCAGTTTTTGAAGCTTCAGCCACCTTACGGACTGGCGCAGCTGACGTGTAATACTCTGTCACTTTACCGATAGCAAAGCCGGCAACTGTACCCGACAACACCGCCCAATAAACATTAAGGTTGTAACCCGACCAGTTCATATAAAATGCAGTACCACCAAGAAATAAAACTCCAGCAACAGACTCAGAAAGGGTCAGTGCCGTTGACGGATTCATCTTCTTAAAAACATTCATTCCTAAAATACCGACAACTGATGCTGCAAGACCAATTACAGACATAAGAAGCGGAAGCGACATCAACATTTCTCGACTCATGCCTGAAAAATAAAGAGTCAAATCGGCTGCAGGGAGAGTCGCGGCAATCGTAATCGCGGCCACCATTGAGCCCACATAAGACTCATAAATATCAGCGCCCATTCCTGCAACGTCACCAACATTATCACCCACGTTATCGGCAATAACACCTGGGTTACGTGGATCATCTTCTGGTATTCCAGCTTCAATTTTACCCACAAGATCTGATCCCACATCCGCGGCTTTTGTAAAAATACCGCCTCCAATTCTAGAGAAAAGAGCAATTGATGATGCGCCCATTGAGAAGCCCGCGATCACCGGAACGGTTGCTACATCTTGACAGAAGAAATAAAATAATCCACCAAGAGCGATAAGACCAAGACTTGCCACAGCAAGTCCCATTACCGAACCGCTATTAAATGAAACAAGCAATGCCTGACCAACACCATGATCTTTTGCCGCCGCTGCCGTTCTGACATTACCTTTTGTTGCCGCTTTCATTCCAATAAAACCAGCAAGACCTGAAGAGATGGCTCCAATAACAAATGAAATTGCGGTGTCCATGCCGAGTCCCCAGAAAACGAGTCCTCCCACTACCACAACAAAAATTAAAATTTTGCTATATTCGGCTTTTAAGAAAGTCATAGCGCCAAGATGAATCTCTTCGGCAATCGACTTCATTTTATCTGTGCCTGCGGATTGTTTCACCACCATTATATAAGTAATAAGTGCTGCAAGAAGGCCAATTCCTCCGGCCACCGGAGCTAAAATTCCTAAATCAAATATCATAGTCATTCTCCCATGTTGTGTCCTACAACATTGATTTTCATCCCGATAATGTCAATTTTAAAATTAATTGATTTTGTATTCTAGAAATCGACACTCTATGGCACCATTAAATAACGGTATTCGTCGCGACGATTTTAGCTTTAAAGCCTTGGTGAGATCTTCATTTCCTGAAAGTATCCAGCATGTCCAGCCCTTGAACTCTTTTTTAAGCCCATAAGCCAGGTCTTTATATGAATCTTTTAATTCCTCTGTGACGCCCAGCCGCTCACCATATGGTGGGTTCAGTATCATCATGCCCTTTTCTACGGGACGAGCGAGCATATCCACACCGCTTTGCTCAAAAGTGATCAGATCATCTACGCCAGCACGCTCAGCATTGCGCCTCGCCATTCTCACCACTTTTGAATCTCGGTCATATCCATATAAGTGCACATTTGGCACCGCCTGCTCGCGATCAAGGGCCTCTGTCACGAGCCGATCCCAAACATCAGATTTAAAATCAGCAAATTTTTGGAATGCAAATTTTTTTCTTAAAGAGCCTGGCGTAATATTTTTAAGCATTAAAGCCGCCTCAATTAAAATTGTGCCAGAGCCGCACATCGGATCAACCAATGCCGTATCACACTCCCAACCCGTCATTTTCACTAAACCCGCAGCAAGATGTTCTCTCAGCGGAGCCTCACCTTGTTCAGAGCGATAACCTCGATGAGAAAGATTGTCCCCCGTTGTATCGACAGACACACTGACTTGGTTTTTAACAATACGAACCATAAACATAACATCAGGCTCTTTATTGTCGACATTCGGGCGCTCACCATATTTTTCTCTAAATTGATCGGCTATGGCGTCTTTAATTTTCATCGCCACAAATCTTTGATCATGAAATGAACTATCTCGTACAGAAGCGTCGATCATAAATGTGTCATTCAGACCCAAGTACTTCGTAAAGTCATGCTTCATTATATTGTTATAAAGCTCATCCGGTTTATATGCCGGAAAATCAAGCACAGGCTTTATTATTCGAGTCGCTGTGCGCAGCTCTAAATTCGCGCGATAGCACCCCTCCCAATTGGAGTCAAAAGTCACACCTGCCGGGCCTTTTTTGAGTACTTTTAAACCCAAACCCACAAGCTCATCGGCTAGCACATCGGCCATTCCTTTAGAGGTAACTGCAATAAATTCTGCCATAAGGTAGACCTTGTCGCCTAAATATACACAGCGCGCAAGATCTTATTCGGTTTTATTTTTTTATTTGGATTTTTTATTAACTTCAGTCTTCTCTTCGGCTTTTTTAGTGTAGCTTTTCAACACTCGCTCTTCAATTGCTCGGCGGTCAACTCCGGCAATAGGAGTGGGCATATCCACTTGCACCTTTAGATCTTCTTCATCAACACCACCAGGATATGACCGAGACTTATTTACAATGGCTGGCGAACCAGAGCTTCTCTCTTCGCCGTAAGCAAAGCTAACACTCAAAATCAAACTTACACTCAGTAATGTCGCTAAAAATCTCATATTCCCTACTGAATCAAAAAAATAGCCAAGCGGCAACCTTAAAGCCGTCGATGGTGCACCATCGGGATCTGTCGCCTCATATTTTGCAAATCTTCAGGCTGCAAAGTTAAAATTGTCATGGCCGCCCCATCTTCACCCAGGTCAGAGAGCACCTCTCCCCATGGATTCACAATAAGCGAGTGCCCATAGGTCTCACGAGTATCACCTTGTTTATTTTTATGGCCACCTGACTGTGCTGCCGACACAACAAAGGCTTGTGATTCAATTGCCCGAGCCCGCAAGAGCACATGCCAATGCGCTCGCCCCGTCGGCACCAGAAAAGCGGCTGGCACGAGTAGCAAATGAGCATTTTTTTTTGCATATTTTGCATAGAGCTCAGAAAACCGCATGTCATAGCAAATCGAGAGCCCAATGTTCCAGCCCTTGAACTTTAAAATCTGCGGTTTGCGGCCGGCTACATAATAGTCAGACTCCCTCACTGGAGGAGCGCCTTTTACATCTACATCAAATAAATGAATCTTTTCGTATACGACTTTAGGGGCTTGACCTGGCAGCACAACCACTGTGGCATTCACACATTTCTTGCCGCGCCGAACAGATACAGACCCAAATATAAGTGCACACTTCTGCGCTTTAGAGAATTTTTGAAAATCCCGCCAAAAATCTTCTTTTAAATTTAATGCTCCTACTGCCAGATCAGATTTTTTGTTTATTCGCAAAAAAAGTGCATTCTCAGGCAAACAAACGAGATCACACGACTTCCCCCGCAACTCAGAAAGTATATGCATTACGCTTTGAACATTAGCATGAACATCATCAACCGATGTCATCTGTACGACTGCTACTTTTAATGACTTTTTAGGAGTTGGCGGTAAAGATTTCATTTGAAAGCGAGAGTCTCACTACTCATGATCAGATGAAGATGTGATCCTCACTTGACCCAATTCACGGCACTTCCAGTTGGCCGCTTCAAGATTACCCTTAATATTTTCAACCACCTTCATACAAGTTGAAACATTTTGAGCTCGCCCAACCTCTTTATCAATGCCGGCCTTTGTGTACAAAGCAACGCACTTATTATCTTCTAAATCGTTCTCAATTCGAATCGTGCGAACAATTTTACGATTTTTACATAAAAAGTAATTGCTTGAACTTTCGCTTTTAGCTGGCTCAACAGCTGCAAAAGCCATGGTGGAGGCGGCTATTAAAGAAAGTAGAATTATTAATCTTGTGCTCTTCATATTCCTTCTCAGACTAACAAAGTCGAGCAAAAGAACAAGGTTGAATTCTTATTTACTTTTAGAAGCTTTACCTTTGGCGGTTTTTTTCTTCTCTTGAGCTGCCTTTTCGACGAGTTTTATGTTCGAATAATCAATAAAACCTTCAGACTTAAGTATGCCCTCTTTTTTATCGAAATTAGTCTGAACACGAACGCCTTGAACTTTAACTTTCAATTTTACAGGGTCAATAGCCAAAACAGTGCCTTTTGTGCCTTTTTGAGCGCCCGCAATCACTTGTACAGAGTCACCTTTTTTAATATTTAATTTCACGACTACGCTCCTTTAGCTTTCGACGCGGCGGATTTTTTAGTTTTAGGCTGTTTTCTTTTCAATTGTGCGCGGATCTTACCTTTTACGGCCTTAGCACGAGCCGACAGTTTCTTGTCATCTTGATTGAGAATATATGTGTCAAAACCACCAACATGCTCCATATCTCGAAGCGCTGAAGTTGCAATCTTAAAACCAACTGAGCGATTTAAAGCAGAGCTAAATATCTGTTTTTTCTGAATATTTGGCTGAACCATAAACTTCGTTTTAATGTTTGAATGGCTCACTCGGTTCTTAACAAC
>JAGRAK010000162.1 GCA_020434645.1 Bdellovibrionales bacterium
GTAAATTAAATGATGAGTTGGGCGAACTACCAGCTGCCAGCGTAACAGCCATAGTTTCTCCTGCTGCTCGCGACAAGGCGAGCATCACCGCCGCAACTACACGACCAAAAGACGCCGGAAGCAACACTCCCCAAATGACTTCATCTGATGTCGCGCCCAATGCATAAGCCCCTTCACGTAAACTTCTCGGCAAGGCTCGAAAAGCATCATCACAAAGTGAGGCAATCATAGGCAGTATCATAATGGCCACAACAATGGCCGCACTGAGAGCATTAAAAATTTCTATTTGCGGAAAAACAACACGCAACATGGGAGTAACAAATGTAATAGCAAAGTATCCATAAACAACCGTGGGAATACCCGCCAAAATCTCAAGCGCTGGCTTTAATAGCCCGCGTATTTTTGGGCTTGCCATTTCACTCAAGTAAAATGCTGAAAATAAACCGAGAGGAAGCGCAATAACAAGTGAGCCAAAGGCTATTAGAAATGTCCCGATAACAAGTGGGCGCACTCCGAATGATTTGGGCTCAATCAGCGGCTCCCAACGAATCCCTGAGAAAAACTCAGAAATAGAAACAATGTTAAAAAAACTCCAGGCTTCTTTTGCTAGCAAAATAATAACCGTAACCGTTGTTAAAAGTGAGAGAAACACTCCCACTTTTAACAAATTCTCCCATATTATATCGGCGTATCGGCTATTCACGCGCCACTCTACTTTACTGATTTATTGAACTTCACTTTTGCTTCGGTATATAACTTTTTATCTAGTGGCACATAACCCACTTCTTTTACTAAAGCTTCAGCCTGATCGATATAGAAATTTACAAATTCTTTTACTTCTTTGCGCTTAGCCGATTGATCAGAAACATAAATATATACGGTGCGTGAGAGCGGCTCATATTGACCAGAGCGAATAGTGTCTAAGGTCGGAGTAATAGCACCCTTGCCATTATCTACAGGCACTGCGCGAAGACGATCCTTATTGGCTACATAATAAGAGAAGCCAAAATAACCGAGTGAGTCTTTGCCGCCCTCAACACCTTGTACAAGAACATTGTCGTCTTCGCTCTTAGTAAATTCAGAACGCGACACTTGAGCCTTACCATTTATGGCTTCGGTAAAATAATCAAACGTGCCCGAATCTGTGCCCGGTCCATAAAGTAGAACTTTACGATCTGGCCAACTCGCACGAATGTCCTTCCAAGTTTTAACCTTAGAATTGGGTTCCCATATTTTTTTGAGTTCGGCGACGGTGATTTTATCCACCCAAGTGTTGTCTTTATTTACAACAACAGTAATACCATCATATGCCACCGGCACTTCATAAAAGCCAATCCCCTTTTTCTTGGCGGCCTCTCGCTCTGAATCTTTTATTGTGCGAGAAGCATCATTAATATCTGTTTCGCCAAGTGCGAACTTTTTAAAACCACCGCCAGTACCAGAAGTACCCACATGAACGCGAACTTTCGGAAATTTTTTGCCAAATTCTTCGGCCACAGCCTCAGTTATCGGAAAAACCGTACTCGATCCGTCTACTTTTACATCCCCTTCAATATTCGCATGAGCCGACCCTGAAAATACAAAGCTTGTTGCAAGCAGCGCGAGAAAATACTTCATCTATGTCCTCCTGAATGACTGTTTAAAAAGTTCAGTCACAGAATAGACGAGTATTAAAAATGAATTGTTATAATCGTGTTAGTTTTTAACCGTTTTGTGCCGGCATGTAGATTGTGAAGGTGCTCCCCTCGCCAATCTCGCTCTGGACTTCAACTCGGCCCTTGTGCGCTATAGCTATGTGCTTCACAATTGAAAGGCCAAGACCAGTGCCACCCAACTCACGGCTGCGCGCCTTGTCAATGCGGTAAAACCGCTCAAAGATACGCGGGATAAGCTCTTTGCTGATTCCACCACCCTGATCCTGCACAGAAATTAAAACCTCATTTTCTACCTGCTCCGCTTTTATCTTTATAGTACGCGAGTCTTCGCTGTAACGAATAGCATTATCAACTAAGTTGATAACAGCTTGCTCCAGCAGATATGGGTCAATCATGGCCTTGAGCTCGGCATCACAGGTGTACTCAAGCTGAATATTTTTTTTAGCCGCTTTGTTCTGGCAGAGCTCAACTGTGGATTGTAAAACAGGGAGAATGTGATCTTCTTTTAACTCAATTTGGCTAGACTCTGCATCACGCTCAATTCGTGACAAAGTTAAAATGTCTTCAATAATGCGCCCAAGTCGAGAGGCATGACGCTGAATAATTTGTAAAAAGTTTTGAATCTCTTTTGGATCTTTTACGGCTGGGTTAAGAAGTGTCTCAGCAAAACCCTGAATAGAAGTCAGCGGAGTACGCAATTCATGAGAAACATTCGACACAAAATCTCGGCGCATATTTTCTAAAGCGCGAAGCCGTGTGACATCTGAAAAAACCAAAACTGCCCCATAGCGAAAATCATTTTGTAACCTCATGGGGCTGACGTGAAGCTGCAGATACACTTTGTCGTTACCCTCGATCTCAACATCACGCTCAAGCATCTCATTTTTACTTAAGCTCTCTTCAAGAGTATCTAATATAGTACTCTCTTTAATAACTTCGCTTAAATTCAGGCCAATCACCTCTTCGGGCATAACATTCAGAATCAACCCGGCTGAATGATTCAAATGCAAAATATCTTTTTTATGATCCACAGCCACAACACCTTCGACCATGCTCGCAAGAAGAGCATCCTGCTCACTTTTTTGCGTCGAGATAGTGTGAATTCTTTGCTGTAGCTGATCACGAATTGTCTCAACGGCTGAAGCCAATTCGTGAATTTCAACAACCTCTGTTGTTAGTTTCTTCAGTCGGTCTGAAATGTCGCCTTCTGCCATTTTTTTTAAATGATGACGTAAAGAATCTAGAGGAAGGCTCAATCTGTAGGCCATAAATAGAGCTACTGCCGTAACCGGTATAAGACATATAAATATAGCCCACTTGGGCTCATTCATAACTCTTGCGAGTTCATTAAATAAAACTATGCTTGAGAAGCACATCAGTGCGATTGCAAAAAAAACTTGCCAGAAAAAACTTTGTAAATTCATGCTTGATTTTTAAAGCGGTAACCTACGCCCCTCACGGTTTCAATTAATTCGCCCTTACTGCCCATTTTTTTACGAAGGCCTACCATTTGAAAATCAATTGTTCGGTCTGTCACCGCATAATTAGCTCCGTGCACGGCCTCTACAATTTGTGATCTGGTATAAACCCAACCGGGTCGCATCGCCAAAAAATATAAAATATCAAATTCAGATTGAGTGAGATCAATTTTTTTGCCCTCTACCATGACCTCTCGGTGCCCATGATGTATCGCCAGACCATCTATATGAACAGAATCTTGATCTATCACTGGCGTTGAACGAGATCTTCGCAATACGGCTTCAACGCGGGCTTTTAACACCGCTGTGCTAAATGGTTTTGTAATATAGTCATCAGCACCCAGCTCAAGACCTTTGACGATATCCTGCTCCTCGCCCTTAGCTGACATTATAATAATAGGTAAATCTTTAAAGTCAGCCTGTGCTTTCAGCTGCTCGCAAACCTCAAGTCCGCTCAACCCAGGCAACATTATGTCTAAAACGAGTAGCTCTGGCTTTGATTTCTGTATGGCCGCCAAACCATCTTCACCGCTTGAGAAAATTTGAATTTCATGACCACTCAATGCCAAATTGAATCGAACCAGTTCTGCTATATCTTGCTCATCTTCAACAACATAAACTCGACCCACAGACACCCCACATATTATGATACTTGTTCAGTTCAGGATATTATGCAAATTAAGCAAGACTTAGGACTATTAACGCAAAGCGCACCCAAAACTTTATTTAAAATCTAATCTAAATATTCCGAATCATATTATATGAAAACTCTAGTGCTATTTCTCTATACACTTATGGTCACTGTCGCGGCCAGTGTCGCCCATAGTTATGAGTCGCACGATCGCCCAGAAGATCGACTGGCCTCTGAAGTTGTTGAGCGCTGCGAAAGCGCTAAAGAATTTATAACGGCATATGAGTACCTCAGGTCACATAAAGAACTCGGATTAGATGAAAAGCGATCACGTGAGGCTGCGACCGAAATTGCAAAGGGCTGCACAGGATCAGCCTCGAGATTTGTAAAGTCTTTCGAGCTTTTACTTAAAGCTGATGCCGGACCGAGAAGTTCACTTCTTGTCGCCATTCGCTTAGCGAATAAGCCCACAAAATATGCTGAGACATTTACAACAATTTTTACTCGAAGCTATTTAGCCGAACACCTAGATTTAGACTATAAAACTTCATTCAGTTTAGCAGAAAGCCTGTCGGTGAACTATGCTGGTGACCCGGCCATTGCAGCTGAAGACTTCACTCGACTCGTCAAATTTTGCACTGAAGACAATCACATTGGTCTATCAAAACCACGTTGCGGAGTTATCGCCGGGCGAATTATTAAGCGTGCAGAAAATTTTCAAGTTCGAATAGCTGAAGAGTTTATGAAAGTTTATGAATTTCTATCTTCAGAAAAAGGTCCTGCCGCACCCGTTCTCGATGCCATAAAAATTGCTGAGCAAGTTATAGCTCAAGGCCCTGAAGCCTCTGACAATTTCATTGCTGCGTACAAGTACAGTATAGATAAATCAGGATTAGATCTCACCGCAAAAGAATCTGTGCAATTTGCAAAGCAGATTAGCGGGCAAACTTGGTACAACTCAAAAAATCCATTCATTGAATCTAAAATGTCCAGTGAAGAGCGACTCCCGGCGCAAGACGATTCTCACCTGCCGGAATAAGCGTAGACATGGCCATCGGCCCGTATATTTTCTTTTTATAATGGCGATGTGTATTTGCCACCTCTGCCCATCGAGACTCAAATATAAGTGGGGCAAATGAAGCCGCTACAGCAATACCTATATATAAGCGTGAATCAACATGAGAGTTAACGACAAGCGAGCTGCTTGCATATAAATTCGTG
>JAGRAK010000163.1 GCA_020434645.1 Bdellovibrionales bacterium
ACTTGTACTCTATTCTGATGGCCGTGATAGAATCCAAGATCTACATCTTCTACCATCAAACCTCAAATATCGATACTGGGTACTCAGTCGTTATTCTAAAAATGTCTTACTAAAAAAATCAGGCTTAAAGCCTGCACATATTCATGTCATACCTCGCTATGAATTGTTTCCGATTAAAAAACCTATGACGAGACTAACAAATAAAAATAAGCCCCTAAAGTTGATCTATTCAGGACGCACAGATTGCCTAGGCAAAAATTTTCATCTGGCCTGTGCACTGGCCAGTGAAATTCAAGCGCAATGGAAGGCCCGAGTCGAATTTCATGTGTGCGGCCCCAATTTGATGCCTAATCTTGTGGCTAGCGAACTCTTAAAATATAAATGGAAGACCGAACCAAAATTATGGAATGATCTAGGCCGAAAATGGATAAACAAATTTAAGACCGGTACGCTGATTAATCTCTCCACGTTTTTAGGCGAAGACTTTGGCGTTTCAGTTGCACAAGCACAGCAAAAAGGCTTTTCATTGATAATTTCAGATTGGGGAGGGCACAAAGATGTTATTGGTGCTAATGTTATTAAAATTTCAGTTCGAGCAATTAACAAAGCCAATTCTGAAAGAAAGATAAGGGAACAAGGAAAGATTTTGAGCAAAGAATTTTTAAAGGCCATAAAATGAATTATTTTGTTGTATTGAGCTCTGCCTTCATAAACGGATTTGTCGCTTTAGCTCTTGAAGTACTTGCCCCTAGAATGATTGCTCCTTACTTTGGCCAATCTCCGGCTATATGGGCAATTGTGATAAGCACATTTCTCTTAGGCCTTTCTTTAGGTTATTGGCTGGGAGCAAATAAAAATTTTAACCTCTACCGATTATACTTATTTAACATTTTTTTTCTTATCGCCCTACTTTTTTATCGTGAGATATTTGCAATCTTAGACGTCACTTACTCATATCCCACACTGCAAATTATGCTAGCCAATCTTATTTTTCTACCAAATGCCATAATATTTGGGTTGATTAGCCCACAACTCGCAAGAGCAATTGGTGAAAGCGCGCAGAAATCTTATGGCTATCTTGCTGCCGCCGCAACGGTAGGAGGCATTCTCGGATGCCTTGTAACAAGTCTTTTTTTATTTGAGTGGCTCAATACATTACAAATTCTTTTTTCTTTAATTTCATTAATTCTTCTTCTATTTATACCTGTAAATAAAAAATGGCTCATCGCAGTTCCTGCTTTGATCGCCCTTATTTTTTTGAGTCGTGATGACTCGTACAAATCGAAATACCAAGACATACACATCACGACAGAAAACAATCTGGTTTTTTTATGGGCTGGCGGCAACATACAAAGTGCGATGAATTTAAAAAATGAAAATGAGCCAGCTATAGAATATATTTCAACTATGCTCTCAGGTCTTAATTATAGCAATAAAACAGAACACGTACTCTTTTTAGGATTGGGCGGTGGCAGCATGGCCAAAAGCCTTCATTACAAGTATCCGAATATCAATATTACCGCCGTAGAGTTTGACCCGACCATGATTGAACTCGCTCGCAACACCTTTCGGTTACCCAAAGCCATTACAATATACAATCAAGACGCGCGAATGTTTTTGAAAAATGATCTGAACAAATACGACGCTATATTTCTAGACTGCTACTCGACCATTACACCGCCAGCACACCTTGTGACTCTTGAATTTTATCAATTGCTAAAAGAACATCTCACTCCCGGTGGGATTGTCGTCAGCAACCTACTCAGGTTTTCATACATTGAGTCACAAATCGCCACCCAGTATCAGGTTTTTTCGAACATTAAAACTATCAAAACCAATAGTTTTAATTTGATCAGCTTAGCCTCTACGCTCCCTATAGAATTTAAATCTGAAAGTTTTCCGGCGCCCGCTTTTGCGGCTGAGGACTACAAAAGCACTGCGCCCGCTAATATATTTACTGACATCAAATCTATTGGACAATACATCCACCTTCGCTCATCTAAGGAGTTTTTATGAGCACAACTAAGAACAAAAAAAAATTGAAGCGGTCACGTACGAAGAAAGTACAATATGATATCTTAAATAAAAGTTATAAACTAAGTGACGATATTATTTTAATGCCTTCGCGAGACAGTGACGACTCTGTCATGTTTGCTCGCATCAGCAGTGATGATGTCTGCACGGCCAACGGACTCACTGGCAAAATTTTAGCACATCTTAAATCTGAGCCCGATATAATAAGCATAATTAAAAAGGCTGAAAAAAATTTAGCTCTCGATAATGCCGTCAAAAGTAAACTGACTAAGATAATTCAAAATCTGCTAGATCAAAACTATATTCAAGAGATGAACTAACTATCAAATGTTGCCCAGAATGAATTGAGCTTATAATGAAATCTGATGTATTCGGATTTTTCATCAATTACATAAAACGTTGTCTGCCAATGCGTAGATTGACCATCAGGCCCTGTACACAGCCGATTTTGGCCATCCTTTAGTTCAAAATACACGAGAACAACATTGGCTCTGCTCTTACGAGGCAATCTCAGCCCACACTGGCCTTCTAGTGGGATTTTAGATTTGTTCAGATCTAAAGAAAATATCACCTTCGCATCCTCGGATGACTTGATTTTCATATTTTTAGACCAAAAGTATTTTCTTGGACGCGATATTGTTTCATTTAATTCATTAAACTTGAAACCATCATATGGCTTAATGGTTGGTTCGCGCTTTAACCCTTCTGCAAACACAGGTCTCGCGATAACATTCACAATACCCGGAACTACGCGGCCTGTGTCCTTTAAGAATTGCTTTGCAAAAAGCACAGACAAAAGAAAGTCTTCACTAAAAACATCATCAGCAAATAGCTCATGCAAAAGCACATCCACTTTTGTTCGAAAGTTTGATTTTTTTAAATCAAATACTGACTTTTTATGCAAAACAAGACGTTGGTCATTTGAGAGAGTTCTTGCAAATAGGCCATCTAGGGGCTCATAAAGCAGCTCGTTATGCTCACAGGTATTGACCAGTCGAGCACCGTATTTGAGCGCTAGTAACGATAGCAGACCAGCACCCGCTCCCACTTCGAGTATAGATTTATTAGGCACATGTTTTTTAATTATATCTCGATAAAAATCATTTCGCGCCAAATCGTTCATCATTCTAACAATATACTGGTGAGAGACCAACTTGCTCTTTTTGCTTCTGGCCAATAAAAGCTTTTGTACATCCGGTGAAGTCACGCCACCACTGCGCTTTATAAGCTCTAGCGTAAAGTCATTCATCTCAATCACTGAATTCCCCTAATGCCTAATCATAGTAATGGGCTCAACAGTCTCTTCGCCACACCCAACTCAAGACCTTTTCGATCAGCATAATCTCTCAGTTGGTCTTCACCCACGCGTTGAATAGCAAAATATTTGGATTCAGGATGAGAAAAATAAAAACCAGAAACTGAACTGGCTGGAGTCATAGCAAAATTTTCAGTGAGTCGAACTCCCGTTGCGGTTTCAGCATTTAATAAATGAAAAAGTGTTTCTTTTTCAGAGTGCTCGGGGCAGGCCGGGTAGCCTGGCGCGGGGCGAATACCGCGATACTCTTCTTTTATAAGCTGCTCGCTTGATAGCTTTTCATCCTGACCATAGCCCCAATATTCACGAATACGCTTATGCATCATCTCAGCAAGAGCTTCAGCAATACGATCACCCAAAGCTTTTACTAGAATTGAATTGTAGTCATCACCACTATTTTTGTATTCAAGTGAGTACTCTTCAACTCCGCTGCCAGCGGTCACCACAAAACCGCCCATATAATCTTCTAAGCCCGAATCTTTAGGGGCTACATAGTCAGCCAGCGATCTGAAAGGTTTCACTTGCTGCCGTAAATGATGAAACTTCGCTTTTAAAGTCATGCGCCTTTCATCTTCATAAATCTCAATACTGTCGCCCACCCCATTCGCCGGCCAAAATGCGACCACCGCCTGTGGTGAAAATTTCTTTTGAATTTTAATTTTATTTAAGAGCGCAAGAGCATCATCATAAAGTTTTTTTGCCTCTTTGCCGTACTTTTCATTATCAAAAATTTTCGGAAAAACTCCCTTAAGCTCCCATGTCCAAAAAAATGGCGACCAATCAATATAAGGCTCAATTTCTTCTAATGTGATTTGATCAAAAACTCGAGTGCCGATAAATTCAGGCTGAAGTGCGGTCTCTTTATTATGAGTCACTTGCGGCTTTTGTGCACGAGCCTCATTTAAGGGCGTGAGTTGTGCCCCGGCATTTAAATACTGCTCGCTCATGCGCTTTTGCTTTTCTTTTAATGCTTTTTGATAACCCTCACGCCTTTCAGGGTCTAAAAGCTCTCCACAGACATTGATAACAAGCGAGGCATCTGCGACATGATCAACAATACCTGAATAGTGTGGAGCTATCTTTAATGCGGTATGAAGTCTACTTGTCGTCGCCCCACCAATAAGGAGTGGAATATGAAACCCCTCGCGCTGCATTTCTTGGGCATTATAAATCATCTCTTCCAAAGATGGTGTAATCAGCCCACTTAGACCTATAATGTCAGCACCCATCTCTTTGGCTTTTTTGAGAATTTGGTCACACGAAACCATGACCCCCAAATCAAAAACTTCATAGTTATTGCAAGCCAAAACGACGGCCACAATATTTTTACCAATATCGTGAACATCACCCTTAACTGTCGCAATTAAAAATTTACCCTGAGCGCGAGCGGATGGATTGGCCGCTTTTTCGGCCTCCATATACGGCTGCAAATATGCCACGGCCTTCTTCATCACCCGCGCGCTTTTTACTACTTGTGGTAAAAACATTTTGCCAGCACCAAAAAGCTCACCAACAACTCTCATACCCGCCATAAGTGGGCCTTCAATCACATTGAGTGGCTTTTTATATTTAACGCGCGCCTCTTCTGTGTCTTGATCAATAAACTCAGTGATTCCATGAACTATG
>JAGRAK010000164.1 GCA_020434645.1 Bdellovibrionales bacterium
CTTTTGTGCCCTTCACATATTGCTTTAAATCAATCATGCCCCCACCACGCGGCAAACTAAATTCAGTGTGATCAGAAAGAACACCATCTGCCGATGCTCTAAAAGCAATTTGGACATTTAAAAAATCACGAGGCAAATCTTCTAAAAGCTCATGATCTTCACGAATGACTTTTGGATTGTTTCTACGAATAAAGCGAATATATTCGCTGTCGATTTGCGACTTTAATTCTCTTGGAATTAAAAAATCCTTACTTGTCATCTGAATGATACCAGGCCGATAGGTGACATCCACATTGGCATTTTTTTTACATCCAACGCCCATGAGCACCACAACAATACTCAATACAAAACGAAATACATTGCAAGACATCTAAAGCCCCCTGGCCTTCGCGCGGTCTTCAGATCGTGAAATGACTTTATTTACAGGGAACAATGGTCTGTAATTATTTGAAATATTAAGCCCACGCATCAGGTACTTCTTCGCTTCAGTTATGTTATTTGCATTCAAATTAACTTGGGCTAGTCCTGCCAATGCACTCAACGAGAGGGGGTTAAGCTCCAATATTTCGCTCCAATATTTCACTTGGCATTGTACATCATCAATTTGTCGGCAGTAGCGCGCCTTTAGCCTACGCGGCTGTTCAAATTTCTTGTCTTGCTCGTTTATCAGCGCTTTATCTATTGCCACCATAGCCCTATCACCCGAGTTCATTTCACCCAGAACTATCGCATATGTCGATAACACAAGAGGATCTTTCGGAGCCTGAGCAATGGCGTTGTCAATTTTACGATTGGCGGCTGCTAAATCACCACTCTTCATTAGACACAAGGATTCAAATGCCACAACACGCGCAGTTGGATCTAAATCTTGAGTGAGCTTAAGACACCACTGTGCCACGAGCGACCAACTCGCAATAGATCTATGCAAAAAAAGATTTTGTCGATGAGACTCCGTCTCAAGAGTGTCCATATCAAGAGCTTTATCAATTTTAGAGTAGATATTTTGTTTTTCACTGAGCAAATAAGATACATATATTGAAGCAATATAGGCCTCTAATTTATAGTTGTGTGCCGATTGCAAAAATTGATTCAAGTATTCTGAAGCCTCTTTTAAATAACGCTTTTCTTGCTCCGCTCTCGCTAAGCGCATAAGTGTTTCAGTTAGTATTAAAACTTCTGCCCCATCTTCACTCCCCTCCTTCACTGCTAGCTGCAAGTGGTTGCTCGCACGAGCCCAATCCTCTTGATAATAGGCTGCCGCACCAAGATTAATTAATGCCGGCTGAAAAAGTGGGTCTATATCTAAAGCTTTGTTAAAATTTATTTCGGCACCTTTAAAGTCGCCCTCTTTAAGCTGCGCAAGACCTATACCTGTCAATACACGCTTGAGATCTTTATCACCAATGCCCAACAGTTTCTCAAGAATCTTGCGGCCTTCAAAGCCCTGTCCTTCGACTTGAACAGTAAGCATACCGAGATATAAATAAATAGAGCTATCTTTAGGATCAATTTCATGGGCACGCCTAAACAAATCAAGAGATTTTTTATAATCTCCAGAATCTAGAGCATCGATCCCGGCCATTATGCTCTCCTCTAAGAGAGTGCGATCTTGTATTGGCTTTGCAATAAATTGTTGAAAAACAACAAACGACAAAGTGACCAATATTACAACAGCGGTGAAGCCCCATATCCACTTGGAACTGCTCTCAACTTGACTCTTTACATGCAAGTCTCGATCATGGGTAAAGATATCAGAACGAGGCTTCTTACTCGATGGCACCTGGTCATCTATAGAGTGAAATAAAATATCTTGTACCGTCTGTGCCTTGGGCGGAGTTAAGTCTGAAGTTAAATCATCTATCTGAGACGTGCTAATAGTTTCGGTGAGTCCGGTGGACTCATCCAAATGCGTCGTCGTATCGTCGCTCATACCTCGTAAATTACGGGTGCGGAGATCTTCTATTGCTTTTGCAAATACCGGCATATCTCGAATGTATTCCCACCGACCACAAGGCCGTGAAACCTCGTCTAGTGGTACAATCATTCGATTTCTTAGCAGATCGACAACTTGGCTATCTGTAAATGGCCCGAGAATACTCCCCGAGCTTTTTACCAACCATGCTGTGTGTCGCCTCGAGTTCATTTATTCCCACTAATGTAAAAAGTGTCTTTGCCCTGTGAAGACCATTGTAACATCAAGCTCACGTGCTTTCGCCCGGACTTCTTCGTCTTTCACTGAACCACCAGGTTGTATTAAATATCGAATACCCGCGTTAGCAATTTTCTCTATAGAATCTGCAAACGGAAAAAATGCATCACTAGCTAAAACTGGAGACTTGCAGTCGTTATGAAATCGCTTCATGCGCTGAATCGCCTGCTCAACAGCATCGACACGATTCACTTGACCCATACCAAGACCGACGGTTTGGCCTTTTGATACAATTGAAATAGCATTACTTTTCAAATGAGCGCAGATCTTCCAGGCCACTAGTAAATCTGCCATTAGATCTTGATCTAATGTTGCTCCCTGAACACTCCACGACTCATCCCAAGTTGCCGCCACTTGATCTTTCGTCTGCACAAGAAATCCACCTGATACTGACCGATACAAGAAATTATCGCCCATCTTATGAAAATCTGGCCACTGAAGTAAACGCAGGTTTTTCTTATTTCTAAAAATTTCGATGGCACCTTCTTCAAAGTGTGGAGCCACAATACACTCTAAAAAAATCGAACTCAGTGTAAGCGCCATATTGGCATTAATTGCAAAGTTAGTGGCTACTATACCACCGAACACTGACTGTGGGTCAGCAAGTAAACAATTCGCAACTGCGACCTCGGCCTCGGCATGACTTGCAACACCGCAGGGGCTATTATGCTTAACAGCCACACATGATTTCGCCTCAGAAAGATCCCGCACCGTAGAAACCGCGGCTTCGATGTCTAATAAATTATTATAAGACAGCTCTTTGCCCTGTAAAATTTGGGCACGATGTATTCCGTTTTCTTCTCCGCCAGTACGATACCAAACGGCGCGCTGTTGAGAGTTTTCTCCATATCGCAGCGCTTGCACATATTTGCCGCCAAGAGAGAGATCATTAAAATCAAGTCGAGTTTCTTTTGCAAAATGCTTTGCAATCATAGAGTCATAAGTTGATGTATGCGCAAAAACTTTTGCTGCCAATTTTTGTCGATCAGACAGGTCGAGACTCCCCTTTTCTAATACCCATGCATAATCAGTAGGGTCACAAATCACCGCAATGCGAGAAAAAGACTTCGCGGCTGAGCGAAGAAAAGATGGTCCGCCAATATCTATGGTGTCAATAGAAGGGGCGGCCTCAAACGGGTACAAATTGCCAATCACTAAATCAAATGGCTCTACCTTATATTTTTTTAAAATTTCTAAGTCTGACGGGTCATCAATCCTCGCCAAAAGCGGCATATGAACTTTTGGATGCAAAGTTTTAACTCGACCATCCATAACTTCTTCAAAGTCTGTTTGTTCAGAAACATCAATAACCGTTAAGCCATTATCTCGTAAATGTTTAGCTGTGCCCCCAGTCGACACAATTCTCAAGCCCTTGGCTTGTAGGGGTTTTAAAAATTCAACAAGATCTTTTTTATCAGAACAACTTACTAGAGCATTTTTAAACATTAGAAACTAACCTTACTAGCTAAAAACTTTAAATCGTCATTGGTAATAAATAACCCAGCACCAATGAATCCACTACGCATACTATCACCCAAGTGATCGCCACCACCCAGTAGGTAAAGACCCTTAAATACATTGTAGCGAACATACGCGCGAAGAACGGCCTGGTCAAAGTCAAATGCTTCTACTGATAACTTCAGATCACGTCGGTATAAATAGTAATCAATTGCAATACCACCCGTATTCTCAATTAAGCCGCCCTTGACAGTAAAGTCATAGAAATTCTTAGCAAAAAGAGCGTTAAACTTAACCTTATTTCTAAACGTTGTGCGCTGATTGATATCACTAGATGACGAGCCCGAAGTTAATATATCACGATCTTCTACGACACCACGTGGATCGTCGACAATACCGATTTCATAATAACGGTCGAGTCCAGGTTGGATTTTTACATTCAGATACGATTTTGTTAAATCAGCATCTGTTAAATATTCTGAATGAAAATCAAAACTTGTTTCGAGTTGTGTTGCTCCACCAACGAAGTCATTAAAGTTACCAACGGCCTCATTGATTTTCTCTACAGTTTCTTCGTCATTAACCAAACGACCAATCGTGCCCTCTCCGCGATTAATTTTACCCGTTATTTCTTCAATATTTCTTAAGCTTGAGTCGATTCGAGATAAACTGTTAACAGCTTTTTGCCATCCCTCAGCAAATCCAGAGGAGCTGTCATCGCCAATGAATTTATTTAACTGCGCTGATAGTGAGTGAACATTGTCAATAATTTCATTCACCTTTGTTTTATTTTGACCTGTTACTTCGGCAACATCACCTGTTAATTTTTCAATATTTTTAATAATTCGGCCCAGCGATGTTGTTGTATCACCATCTGCGCCCGTGGCCTTATTCAATGTTTCGGTTAGTTGACCGATCGACTCACTGATCTTACCCACTTCTTTCATGAGAGAGTTAATTGAACCTCGCTCATGCGCTGTCATGATTTGACCACCGTCCTCCATCTCTGGATCATTAGGTAGCCCAGCCACGACCTCAACATGGCGATCTCCTAGAATACCGTCAGATCGAAGCTCAACATAGCCTGACTTTCTAAATTTTAGATCACCCGATACCGAGATATAAATTCGAGCTTTATCATCAACTAGTTTTATCTTTTCAATTACACCCATTTTAATGCCGGCCGATTTCACCGCGCTATTTTCTACAAGGCCACTCGCATCCTGCAAATCAAAC
>JAGRAK010000165.1 GCA_020434645.1 Bdellovibrionales bacterium
TGAATCAATCGCACCAAGCGATTTTGAACCATCCGAATAAGTTGGTCTCCACCCAGTGTTTTTGAGGTGTCAGTGTTTTCATTGATTTGATTTTGCTCTTGAATAAACCCCAGAGTATCATTCATCGTTTTGACAAATTCATTTACTTTTGTACTCACCGCTTCGCGATTTTCTTTTACAGTTATATTCACTTGCTTACCGGGTGAAGACTGTCGAATATCGAGCGTTACGCCTGGAATAACATCTGTAACTGTATTACTGCTGATTTCAAATTCAAAGCCATCTAATTTAATGATACCGTTCTGGGCTTCATTCTCTTGATCAAAATATAAGTCTTGATCACCATCTAAAAAATACAGCGTGGGGTACTTAATTTTATTATCACCACCAACATTTTCACCTGATAGCATGAGTTTAAATGGAGCATCTGGATCTTTTCTATCATTGATCACAGATGCCTTGACTCCAATATTGGCACTATTAATGGCTTTGACGACGCCATCGAGAGTGCTCTGTGCACCACTTATGTATACCTCTTTATCGCCATCAGGAGTTTCAAATTTAAAGTATCCTGTTCCCAGTTGAGTTTTATCTCGATCCGGAAATCCATTTGTTATTGCAGCCGCCTTCTGAGCGAGTTGTACAACTTCAACATTCCAACTGCCTTTAGGTGAATTGATATCAGCAGTACCGGTAACGACATTCGTATCTCCACTTTCGAGCTTTATATCATTAAATCCTTTAACCGATGCCAAGGTGCCAAGTGTGTTTTCAATAGCGCGCAACTTAGTTTCTAACTCGCCGACTAGATTTAATTTATTCTGAGTCTTTTCATTTTTCTTTTCTAGATTTTTAATAGGCGCGCGCTCAGCTTCTACAAGCTGCTCTACCAAGTTCGGGGGTAGCCCTGAATTTATTCCGCCAAAAGATATACTTGCCATACAAGTATTTTCGCAGACTTTTGCAGTTTACAGTGAGTCAATAATATGGCTTTAGACTTGAGGCGAGATTACGCCGATTTGTCAAAAATCTGTCCGGTCTTTTTATTACTTTCATCTATGAGAGCGCGCATTTCCCACTCCACAATGCGACGAGCGACTTCTCCGTTTTGGTCCTTGATCAAGTAAATCTTAAATTCGCCTGATTCTTCTACTTCAACACTTAACCCGTTGGCTGTAAGTCCAGTTAAGTTTTCAAGATATTCAAGAGCGCGTCGAGATTCTTCTTCACTCAAGGGGTTTTTATCGGGCTCCTCTTGTGATCTTCGCCCATCGGCATCTCGATCTTCTGAGCTTACTTGAGTCTTAACATCGCGCACTTCTCCGGTCTTAATACTCTCTACCGGTGAAATCGGATTTGATAAAGTGCGTATATTCATAATCACTTATTCGGCACTTTCAAAAACTTTCTAAAATTCAAGCTTTCGAAGGTACCCCAAGAAGAGCGAACTCTTCTTGGGTAGGCGAGTACCGGGGAGCATAAAGGCGCCTCCCCAACAAATTCGCTAGTATAAATAATTATCCAATTAACTTAAGCGCTACGCCTGTACTTTGGTTGGCCTGGGCCAAAACACCAACAGTGGCAGCCTGTAACACTTGCGTGCGAGCTAGATCAGCAGAAGATTCTGCAATATCGGCATCTCGAATTCGAGAGTTCGCAGCTGAGAAGTTCTCAATAGACGAACTTAAGTTCTCAGTTGTTGAAATTAATCTATTTTGTATGGCTCCGAGAGTCGCTCTATGACCATTAACAGCCACTTGCGCATTCTCTAAAGTTTCAAGTGCCTCTCTCGCTCCGGCCTTGTCTGAATAATCAAAGCCATCAATTCCAATTTCACTAATTTGAATATTTTGCTTACTTGCATCGAATGAAATTCGATCTGCAAAATCGTCATTGTTTATATCAACTTGAAATTCATATAAGTCGCCAGAACCATCGAGAAGCTTCACATCGCCAAATCGAGTAGTTTGCGAAATACGTTGAACTTCGCTTTTTAATTGTTGAACTTCTAAATCAATAAATCCACGCTCTCTATCGCCAACAGTATCAGACGCAGCTTGAACACCAAGTTCACGCAATCGAGTCAGAATATTTGATACTTCACCAAGTCCGCCCTCTGCTACCTGCACCATTGAAATGGCGTCAGAAGAGTTTCGCTTAGCTTGACCAAACCCACGTATTGTGGATTTTAGTGTTTCACTGATAGATAAGCCCGCAGCATCATCTGCGGCTTTAGTTATGCGACTACCTGAAGATAGTTGCGCAAATGATTTTTCCATTTCTCGCGAATTGCTCGAAAGGGTTTTTTGTGCGGCCAGGGACGGAAGGTTTGTTGATACTCGTAAGCTCATATGAGCCTCCTTTATGTTAAGTGCGAGAATTCTTCTCAGGCACGAGAGGGTTTCCTACCTCCCTCTCGTACTCGCATCATACTGATGCCTGGGTTGAACACGTTGGAGCAATTCTTTTGGTTACTCGTATTGCCTTTATAAGTACTCTTTCGAGTTCTCTTCCGAAAATCTCTTAGGCAGTCACACCCAAAAAACCCTCTACAGCTAACAAGACCTAAGCACGGCTCGTTTTGTATACCAACCTTTCGGCCAGGTCTGGGCGTTCTTTAGTCTAGTCTAGTAGAACTAGACCTTCGTCAGATATGAACTAGACCTTTGTCTTGTGAATTTAATGTTTTTTGCTTGAAATGCTAGACTAACGTCTGTGAATATTTATTTGCATCAAGGTGTGACGCAACCTGAAACCCTACTTATATATAAACCTGATTTTTGTATCTGCCTTATCAGTGTTTATTTATCACTTTCACCAAAAACGAGAGGAGCTTTTACACCCCTCTCGGCGGTGAGATTCACTAAGGCCTTAAAGGCCAATCTCCTTAGTGAACCAAAATCAAAACTTATATGTAATTTATTTTTATTAAGCACTTAGAGTCGGCCTACTGATAAAGTAGGCCGACCACTCAATTAACCGATTAACTTCAAAGCCACCGCTGTGCTTTGATTCGCTTGAGCTAGTACTCCAACTGAAGCCTGCTGCAACACTTGGTTACGGGCAAGCTCTGCTGATGAAGCACCAATATCTGTGTCGCGAATTCTAGAATTAGCGGCAGAGAAGTTTTCTACTGAAGTAGAAAGATTTTCTATTGTAGACACAAGGCGATTCTGTAAAGCACCAAGTGTTGCACGCTGACCGTTTACTTGAACTTGAGATGTTTCTAAAGTTTCAAGAGCTTCTTGCGCACCTTCTTTTGTATCAAATGCAAGACTATCTATTCCGAGTGCATCTAACTGTACGTTTTGTGCGCCGGCGTCGAACTTGATTCGATCTGCGAAATCATCATTATTAATATCAACTTGAAAGTCATATGTATCGCCTGAACCGTCTAACATTTTGATTGAACCAAAACGTGTTGTTTCTGCAATACGTTGAATTTCATTTTTAAGTTGTTGAGTTTCTAAATCAATAAACCCACGCTCTTGATCACCAATAGTGTCTGAAGCCGATTGCACAGCGAGTTCTTTTAGACGAGACATCATATTTGATATTTCGTTTAATCCGCCTTCTGCAACTTGCACCATAGATATACCATCGTCAGCATTTCGCTTAGCTTGACCGAATCCACGAATTGTTGATTTCAACGTTTCGCTGATAGACAAACCTGCAGCATCATCTGCTGCTTTTGTGATGCGACTGCCTGATGACAGTTGTGCGTAGCTTTTTTCAAGTCCGCGTGTTACCGAACCTAAAGTTTTTTGTGCATTTAGTGATGGAACGTTTGTTGTTACTCGTAAGCTCATTATGGCCTCCTTGTTAGAGTATTCATCACGAGAACCCTCACCATGAGTTCTTTGCGATGCCCATACATTGACTCCAAATCCGCCGAGAGCTCTACTATTGTCTCTCCGACTTTTGGTTTATCGACGTTGGTAATAATTCTTTCGGCGAGGTCTGTGCATTCTTAAGTCTCGTCGAGTGAATCTAGACTTTCGATAGATCAGTTCTAGACTTTGGGTGGAGTTTTTTATTTTCAAACTCGACGTTGTTCTAGTGGAGACGCGACTTACGATTTAGTTTTATTGGATGAAAGTCCTGAACTTCTAGACGAAGTGTTAACAGACCAAATGAGGTGGGAGGTTTGTCGAGTCTATATAGACCTCGACATATAGTTGTGGACGCGACTTATGGTTTAAGACGCGACAAATGGTTGTAGGCTAGACATAAGCTTATCTTGGATATAAAGATTGAAGCATGGAAAAACATTTGTCATGAAGATCAATCACTTAATTGTTGGCACAACTAACGTCGAGGTGACTGCAGATTTTTATTGCGAGCTTCTTCAATTCGTAAAAACAAATGAGGATCCCGGAGCTCCTAACGGCATGGTTTTAAAAAGCTCTATTGCAAATGAAAACACTCACCTTCTGCTAATACCATTTAAGAAGGAACTCTTGCCCAACCCATTACACGTAGCATTTGAATGCCACGACGAGGCGGAGTTCAAACGGGCTTACTCCCAGGCATTAAAAATGAATTTACAACCCCGATCTGCTGCAAACAGATCATCTACTCCAGGCTATGGTGAATTCACACGCAGCAACCGAACATTTAAACAATTTTATGTCGCGGATCCGAATGACGTGAATGTTGAAGTGATGTTTTGAAGTCTCGCAAGGTAAATAAGCCAAGGTGACTGGCGCTCCAGACACCACAAGTATCTGGAGAAAAAAGAGCGCCCTGATTAAGAAACTATAATTATTTACAAGAAATCGAAAGATCTTGAATTTTAGTTGTTTCAGACATACCTGGTCCAACGAATTGCAATTCAACAGTATTTTCACCTTTTGCTTTTATTTCAGTAAATG
>JAGRAK010000166.1 GCA_020434645.1 Bdellovibrionales bacterium
AGCGCGACATCTAATTTGTACCCTCGAGAAGCTCTCGAGGGCGAGAGTGAATGACACCTTCAATGACAATCAAGGTGATTGTGAATGCAGCTACATTTACTCCAATAAAAATGGCAAGAGGTTCACTTATAATGAAACTAAAGGCTGAATCAAATATTTCAGTGGCTAGTAAGTAAGCCACAATGTAACTCAAAGCCGTACCGATAAGGCCTGCTAGAAATGTGATGAATACAAATTCAAATAAAAATATTTTTCTGATCAATGAAAAATTGGAGCCAAGTACTTTAAGTAGATTGACCTCAGTCTTTCGTTCAAAAATTTGCTGACTTGAAATAGAGAATAAAACCACTAGGCCTACAAGCATTGAAAAAATAGCCATGGCTTTTAGTGCAAAACTCATTTGAGAGATAATGTCAGTCAATCTCTCAATAACCCGCGAGACATCCAGTATAGAGATGTTTGGAAAGTTTTTTACAATTTTATTTTGAATAAGAATTTTTTGATCTACTGGAATTTGCCCGAGTGTTGAGAGAAAAGTTTTTGGAGCATCAGTTAAAACACCTACATCGAACTGAATAAAGAAATTGGGTTGAAAGCTCGTCCATCTTACTTTTCTTCGGTTCACGACTACGCCCTCAACAGGAACGCCTTGAATATCAAAGATCATAGCGTCACCAATTTTAATATTGAGGCGGTCTGCGAATCTGGTTTCAATAGAAATTTTTGGTTTTTGAATGGGACTATCTTTAAAGCTAGGGCCTTCTAATAGGCGCTCAGAGGGGCTGAGTGTGTTTCGGTAGGTAATATTAAATCCACGATTGCGAAAACGGTTTTCGTTTTCTTGTTCGCGAGTTACAGGCGTCTTTGATCGTTCTATTTTTTCAAATGGTATATTGTTGATGCTTGTGAGCCGCGCTCGTATCATTGGCGAGGTGTTCATTACGGCAACATTATTTAACTTCAGTAAGTTATTTAGATTTTCAACTTGATCTTCTTGTATGTCGACAAGAAAAAATGAGGGGAGTTGTCCTCCGCTTGGTGTTTCGATCTCGCTTTTAATTCCATTTTCCATTATGGGGATGAGATTAGAAAGCAATACGCCCATGCCTAAGGTAACAAAAGCAGCCAGGCTTGAAAATCGGGAGCGAGAAAGATTTCGCAGTGAAATTCTGAACGGCAGATTTTTTATATTCAATTTATATGTGAGTCGTAGCAGTAAGTCGCCGCAGAGAGTGAGAGTTAAGATTGCGGCTGTAAACAATGTAAAAAATAGAGTGCCAGTTTTTATAGACTGAGCGAGCCAAAGGCTGATGAGGTAATAAGACAGTATTGCCGGCGTGTAGTAGAGTGCTGTTATGACTGTAGAAGTTGATGAGGGCTGGGTTGATTCGCTAGGTTGAAGTAGGTGGCGAGGTTTAACCTTTATGGCCTGAAGCAGCAGCGGGTAGCCAATTAAAATTGAGCCAACAAGTGAGAGTATAGATAAAAGATAAATAGTTGAGCCGCGCAAGCTAAAATCGATATTTATATTTATCAGGTTCTGAACAGGTGATTTTAGCATGGGAAGAATAAATGATGAGAAAATAAGAGAGGGTATGAGGGCTAAGCAAGAGAGCATTAAAATGTGCAGAACGTATAGGCTCAGTACTCGAGAGTTATCTAGCCCTATGCTTTTTAAAATGGCGATATCTCTATATCTTTTTACTAAGTAACTGCGATATAAAAAAATCTGGCCAAGCGCCATGAGAAACAGGGCTACAAGGCCAGCTAGACCTAAATAATCACCGAGATAGCCGAGGAGGCGACCGACTTGTTCGCTTGCATTTTTACTGGTTGAAATTTTAATGGCTGGGTCGGTGAGTTTTTTATTAAGTAGTGAGGCGTATTCTTCAGCATTTATATCTGTTGGTAATTTAATGAGATGACTAAAGTAGCCGGTGCTGCCAGTTTGAATAAGCCCTGTTTTTGAAAAAGCAGTTTTAGAAATGTAAACAGGTGGAGCAAATGTAAATCCGGCTCCTGCCCCGGCAGAGTCGCGCAGAATCTCATCTGAAATGGTGAATTCAACTTCACCAATTTTAATTTTGTCTCCTATGGTAGCGCCGAGTTGTAAGAGGAGTTCAGGATAAGCCCAAATCTTGTCGCCATCAAAAATATCTTTTTTGTCTGAGCTTTTTAGGATGCCTTGATTTTTAAGTTCTATTTCGCCATAGAATGGGTAGTTTTCTTCAATAGCCTTAACTTCAACAAGTCGGCTATTGGACGCTGTTGATAGCATCGTGAAGCTTTCAAAAACTTCAGAGGATTGACTGTTTGTTGGGGCTAGGGATTTTAATATGATTTTTTCATCATTTGTTAGAGGTCTTCTCGCTCCGACCCCGACATCTGCAGCAAGAATGGCGTTTGCGCGACTGGCAAGAGCCTCGCTTATTGAAATCTTGAGTGAATCTATGGCGAGTAGGCCAGATAGTCCAAGTGATAAATTGAAAATAAAAAATATGCTAAAGCGGAGATTGTTTCGAATTTCTTTAATGGCTAGCTTTATAAGTGTCATTTAAGTAAACCGAAGCTGCTTTTGACAACGACTCGCCAGCTCTTCGTTATGCGTAACTAAAACAAGGGTCGTATTTTTTCGTTTCACGAGATCAAAGAGAAGATCCATAACTTGATGCCCAGTTTTTGTGTCAAGGCTGCCACTTGGCTCATCGGCGAGAAGTATTTTAGGTTCAACAACAAAGGCTCTTGCAAATGCTACGCGTTGATTTTCTCCTCCGCTCATTTCTTTTGGAAAATGATCTTCTCGATCTGAAAGGCCTACTAATTTTAAAGCTTCACGAGCCTTTTTGTATGCATTTTTATCGTTTATAATTTCAAGTGGGAGAGCCACATTTTCAAGAGCTGTTAGGTGGCTAAAAAGATAAAATTGCTGAAAGATAATGCCTAAGTTTTCGCCTCGAAATGACGTCAGTTCTTTTTCATTCAGTTTTGTAATAGATTGTCCCGCTATTGTAATGTCGCCAGAGGTGGGGCTGTCGAGCCCAGCGAGAAGCGACAATAGAGTGGTTTTGCCACTGCCAGAAGGGCCGAGTATGGCAAGGGTTTCGCCGGCGTTCATATTTAAGTTGAGGCGATCAATTACGTCTATGGTTCTGCCGCCTTGAGTGAATTTTTTTGATAAATCTTTAACTTCAAGAATCATAAGTGTTCCTTAATGAAATCGGCGACATGTTGGGCAATTATCTGATGGCCTTTTTCGTTTGGGTGTATGCCATCTGTTTGATTAAGTTTGATGTCTCCGGCGACACCTTCAAGTAAAAAGAGGAGTAGGGGTATTTTTTCATCGCGTGCGATATCTTTGTATAATTTTGAAAATTCGATTGTGTAGGATTTGCCATAATTAGGAGGCATTTTCATCCCAGCAAGAAAAACGCGAATATTATTTTTTTTGGCCATTTTAATAATGTCTAGAATATTTTTTTTAGTGGCGCTGATTTTAACTCCGCGAAGGCCATCATTGGCGCCCAAAGCAAGAAGTAGTACTTCGGGCTTCTTTTTTAAAAACCATTTTAGTCGTCCTGCACCACTGGCTGAGGTTGAACCACTGATGCCCGCATTTACTATTTCAACATTAAGGCCGTCTTTTTTCAGGCGCTCCTCGACGAGTGCCGGATAGGCCGAGCTTTTCTCAATCCCGTACCCTTCGGTGATCGAGTCGCCGAGAACAACTATGGTCGTTTTTTTTGGCGCAGCTGATGCTTGTGCAATTAATAAGCAAGCGGGGAGGCAAATAAGTAGTCTGGCTATCATAATGTTTGTGATCATGCTTTAAAAAATGTGTGGAGTCACTAAAATCATCTAGACAGATGAGCTCATCCAGCTCATCATATTTTATATTATGAGTGATGATAAAAAAGAAAATTCAAATAAACTTGACGTGCTACAGCAGAAGGCAACAAAGGCTCGTGTGAGTGACGCGCCTACATACTCGTTTATGAGTAAAAATGAAGTCTCAATTACTGAAGGCACAAAAATTTACATGGCCATTCAGGCATTGGCCGCTCATAAGGTCGGGTCTGCTCCTGTTGTGAACAATCAAGATAAATTGGTGGGCATAATTAGTGAACATGATTTGCTCATTCAGACGGCTACACGCGATGTAAAAGACTCTATTACTTATGTTAAAGAAGTTTCTGTGGTCACGCCTGATACGCCTCTTAAAGATGTTTTGGTTCTTTTGTATAAACACAAAGTGAGGCGCATCCCTGTTGTAATGAAGGATAAAAGTGTAGTGGGCATTGTTACCCGCATGGATGTGCTGCTAAAACTAATTGGTAAGTCTTAAGTTATACAGCAAGGAGTTTAATGAGAAAGCCTTTTTTAATATTTGCAGCTGCTGTTCTACCTCTTGAATGCGTTGCTTATGTTTACGCCCCCTTGTTTCTTTGGTCATTAGTTGTTCTGGGGCCTTTATTAATTATTGGATTCAATGATTTCTTTCAAACAAAGCAATCTATTCGACGAAATTTTCCGCTATTTGGTAATTTTCGCTATATTTTTGAGATGATACGTCCTGAAATTAATCAATATTTTGTCGAGTCGAATTCAGATGGCGTACCTTTTAGTCGTGAAGAGAGATCAGTGGTGTATCAGCGATCAAAAAAGGCACTTGATACTTTGCCATTTGGCACGCAAAAAAATGTATATGAGGTGGGATATGAGTGGATCAATCATTCTATTGTGGCCACGCATTTAGATCATCGTTCTCTGCGTGTAAAGATTGGTGGTTCAGACTGTAAATATCCTTACGATGCGAGT
>JAGRAK010000167.1 GCA_020434645.1 Bdellovibrionales bacterium
TGGTTTGGAAAACGGCCATCTGGTTTTTCATACAGAATATGTGGGTTCAAACCAACGACTTCATATAGTTTTCGTGCGATACAGCCAGCGGCGCCGTTACCACAATCTAAAACAAGAGGTATAGGTCTGATAGACCCAAATTCTTTTTTGTATCGAGATAAATAGGAAGGAAAAATATCAATAGTTTTTTCACGCCCTTCCCCTGTTAAAAATTCGTTGGAGTTGATTATTTTTTCTAATTCTTTTATTTGATCGCCAAATAGTGTTGTCTTTCCGACAGAGGTTTTAAAGCCATTGTATTCTGGCGGGTTGTGGCTTCCGGTAACCATAATCGAGCCGTCTATGCCAGGTGATTCAAATGTTGAAAAATAAGATATTGGCGTGGTCACCAGTCCGAGATGAAATACATTACCGCCGCTAGAGATAATACCTGTGGTCAGAGCTTTTGCGATATCGGGGCTAGATAATCGAGCGTCATAGCCAATGGTTATGTTGGGGGAGACAAGACTCTTTTGTTTCGCAAAATAGGTGACGAGTGCTCTCCCTAACAGCTCAGCAAATTTTAAGTCGAAATCTTTCTCATAAACACCACGGATATCGTACTCACGAAAAATAACTGAATTAAATGCCATGTTTATTCCTTTTGCCTAGGGTTTCTGCCCAGATTAATGCTTCTGCCATCGAGTGTGCATTCGCCATGTTTTTGCCGAATATATCTTTGGCTGTGCCGTGATCCACACTCGTTCTAATAAATGGCAGGCCTACAGACAAATGAATACCACTATCACGACCATGGATCATCTTAAAAGGGATAAGCCCCTGATCATGATAAGGCGTGATGTAAAGTGAATATTTTGCCCAATTCTCTTCAAAGAATGCCGCATCTGGCACGAGCGGACCAATTAGTGGAATTTTATTAATTTTTGCGAATGTTAAAGCGCGTTGAAATAGACGGCTTTCTTCTCTTCCTATGATTCCGCCTTCTCCAGCATGAGGATTGAGTCCGACCAGAGCGATATTCTTTTTTGATTTATTTTTGGGAAGCAATAGGCGAACTTTGTTGGCCGCCACAATAGACGCTTTTAAAGCGCTTAAAGTGAGGCACTTAGAAACGCTAGAAATAGGGATATGCCCCGTAGCCAGAAGAACATTAAATCTATTGCCAAGAAAAGCCATATGAACAGATTTTGAACTGGTAATATTCTTCAAAATATCCGTATGTCCGATGCCCCTAACGCCACTTGCGCGAATTATTTCTTTAGACATAGGTGCGGTGGCAAGAGCATCAAATTTTTTTAATAGGCAGCCTTCAGCGGCTTCATGCACCCAATACGGAGGGGCTGTGTTTCGATGCATAAAATGCACTTTATCTGAATTAAATCGACGTAAAACAGCTTGCTCAGTTTTAACCAGTGATCGCGGCGTACTGGGTTGCCGAAAAACAAAATATTGCACGTTGGACTTAATTGGCATGAGTAGAAGTGACTTTAGAGTCACTTCTAGGCCGATTCCATCAGAATCGCCCGTTGTGATCGCTATTTTAAACGAAGGCGTTACTTTCGGCATAATTAATTTATTCGAATATATGAGTCGCGGCGCTTTTGAGTAAGCCAGTTGCGAAACTGCCTTTTAAAATTTTCTGATAAGAGTTTGCGTCGAATATCTTCGCGCTTTGCTTCGAGATCTGGCGATGGAACAAGAGTCTTTTTTAAAACTTTAAAAATGTGACTACCATCTGGCATTTTTACTACAGGTGAGATTTCAGCCACATTGAGTTTTGAGATCACAGATTCTACGTCTTTGTTGAAATCACTAACTCGGAATGTGCCAAATAGGCCTCCTTGTGTAAACTGTGGGTCTTCGCTGTATTGTGCAGCTAATGTTTCAAAAGGAATGCCCTGAGCTAACTTGTCAGAAACTAATTTTGCACGATTGTAAGCTTCGCTTGCCCCGCCATTTGAATTTAAAAACAAGATATGAGCAAGTGTGTATTCAAAGATGAGAGCTTTTGCCGTTGAAAAATTAGCAATATAATAAGCGTTCACCTCGTCGTCAGAAATTTTAATTTTCGATGTCACTTCTTTTTGTAGCAGAGTTTGTCGTTGTAAACTTGATCTTACAAAATCCTGGTAGTCAGAATAAGCAACACCTTGATTTTTAAGAGCCATTTTCAACTGATTTCGATCAAAACCGCGTGATTGAGCAATATTTCGTATCTCAGCTTCGACCTGCTCTATGGGAGAGGCCAGTCCTAAACGGCGAATCTCAGAATCGATGGTTTTTTCATCAATTAAATAATCGATTAGCATTTTTTCATCTGTAAGCAGTTTTTTCTTGTCGTACATATTCAGAAGAGCTTCATCTACGAGGCCGTTCTTTTTCAATTTGGATTTAAAGTTAATGATATCCGATTGGGTAATAATATCGTCATTAACGACCGCAACAATTTTATCTACTGGTTCAGCAAACACTACTGAGATGGTCGTACATAACGAAAGAACTAAAGAAATCACCTAACGCTCCTGGTTTGAACTTTGACACTTTTAATGAATTCGTCATCTTTAAACACATGCGCCTTTAGAATTTGCTCTTCAAGCCAGCGAGTATAGGCCGCTTGTTCAGCTTCAGCCATTAGAATATTTTGAATTTTTTTGCGAGCATCATCAAAAGATATAGTTTTCGGAGAGCGTTTATCTACGACCTCGAATATGTGATAGCCGAAACTACTTTTTTCAATTTTACTTTTCTGACCGATAGGCATATTGAAGGCTTTGTCGAAAATGGAGAGGTACCCCTTTTCAATCCACCCTAAATCGCCATTTAGAGAAGCCTCTGCAGTGATTGAGAATTTTTTTGCTAATGAAGATATTGATTTGCCACGTGAAATTTCTTTACTAATTTTTTTCGCAGCCTCTTCGTTTTCGAGAACAATCTGCCTTAGTTTAACGGCAGCCGTCTGCTGAAAGAGAGATTTGTTTTCTTTGTAGTAGGACTTCATTTCTTCTTCGGTTGGCTTTTTAATTTTTTCGCGCAAGGCATCTGTGACCAACCGCTCTAATAAAGTATGGGTTAAGTTTTCTTCCCACCGGCTGTAAGAGAGCCCTTCATCTGCCAATGCTTTTCTGAAGGCGATATCATCTGGGTATTGCTTTCGAATAGTATTTACTTCTTTGTCGATCTGCTCTTTTCGAACAAATATTTGATTGGCCTGTGCCCAGTCGTGAGTCACAACACGAACTATAAAATCTTGAATAACGGCACTTTTTGCTTGAGATATGACAGCAGAATCTTTGGCAGACAAGTCATTGAATGTTTTAAGACGAGTACCTAAGTTTTCTGCGAACTTTTCGGCAGTTAACGTGTGGTTATTTACTTTAGCAACAACGCGAGAGGTGTAATTTTCATTTCGAGAAGTGCAGGAAGTGATTGTTATTTGTAAAAAGCAGAGGGTAACTAACGCAGCCCTCTGCAGCGGAGTAAAGATCATTTAATTGATTTAATCAATTTTTGATCTTTAGTCACTGGATAACGGGAGCCAATTTTCTTGAAATAGGCATCAAAAAGTACTTTTCGCTTTACATCAAAGACCGCAGCTCGAATTTGTCGTCTGTTCGCATCTTTATACGCCCGACGACCAGTAGCTTTGATAATATGAAATCCATATTGAGTTTGAATGGGGCCGGCAATTTGGCCGGTCTTAAGTTTTGCTATGGCGTCATAGTACGAGGGGACAACAGTTATACGGTTTTGATAACCAATGTCGCCACCTGCCGCCTTACTAAGCGTGTCATCAGAATAAAGCTTCACAAGCTCCTCAAACGGGCGCTTACTTTTTTTCACCTCAGCATAGATCTCTAAAGCTCTTTTTTGCGCAGCCGCAATCTGAGCAGGGGTTGCATCAGATTTGTGCTCTATTAGTATATGGCTTGATCGAATTTCGGGGTTATTTTTATAATAATCACGTAACTCGGCCTCACTAATTTTAATAGCATCAACTTGTTTGCCGATTTCCTTATCGATTAAGGCTTTATATAGCTCCTGACGTAAGCGATCTTTAACCGCTGGATCATTTTCAATCTTCTTTTTTTCAGCTTCTTGAACACCAATTTCAAATCGAATTAAATCTTCTAAAAAAACTTCTGGGGTAGGCGGATTAATCGTCTGACGTTTTACTTCTTCATATTTACTGTTAAAATCTTTTAAAGTGATTACAGAGTTTCCAACTTTTGCAACGTTTTGTGCGTGTGCCACTTGAGCTGCAGACCCAACTACAAACGCGACGAATACTTCTTTTAACATGGGTAACCCCTTTAAATAGCGAACTTCTATAATAAAAACGCTAACATCCGGCCTATACAGTCGCAATAATTTTGGCAGCTTGCCGCCTTGCGCCGTCAAGACAGAGAGAGAGCTCATTTTGTAATTTTAAGCTCTTGGCGTTATCTGCTTCAGTTAAAGCAGGCATCGGATCTCCGAAATAAATACTCACCTTTGAAAAAGGGTAGGGAAGGTAGGCTTTGTTCCAGGACTTGGTAAAAAGATATGAACTTGAGGCCTTAACGCCAACTGGTACAATCGGTGCGGAGCATAGCTTTGATAGCTCAAAGACTCCGGGTTTGGGTTGATGTATGGGGCCGCGCGGACCGTCAACGGCTACAGACACTATGCGACCAGAACGACACAGGCGAATGAGTCCTTTGAGAGCGGCGACGCCCCCTTTTGATGATGAACCGCGAGAAGTGTCGCCGCCAAGCCGGTGAATGACATAATCAACGATGCTGCCATCTTTGCTTTGCGACGTCATAGTGGG
>JAGRAK010000168.1 GCA_020434645.1 Bdellovibrionales bacterium
TCAGCTCAGAATCTTCAACTATAAAATGATTTGTTCTGATAAGGTCAGTCAGATACTTTTCACCTCGATCTCTCACGACCTTTTCAGCTTCAGCCTCTAAACGCTCTGCCGCAGCAAGCAGCTCAGGCACAAGCGCCTCTTGCTCGGTGCCCCACGCTTGCATACCAGAATTTAATTTTGGAACTTCTTTCAGTTGAAAATCTGAGACCTGCTCTTCGACATATTCGCGCTCTAAAGCTACTGCTTCAGAATTTTGCGCATCTAAATTTTGTCGATCGAATTCTGTCGACGCGAATGCGTACGGTTGGAAAAGCAGTGTTATAGTCACTGTGAGAGACACAAGCCTTCGGATGCTTCTTCTCATTCAAATCCCCTGAGCCAATTTGTTTAGGTTCGGTTAATTGAATAAACTTATATCACCCATAAATGCTAGCCGTAAAACAGAATGAAAAGATTACTGTATCTATTTCAAAAATTGTAAATAATACCTAGATTCCGTGAGCGTTCTGTGAGCTACACTCTCGCAAAAGCAAGCTGGGCGTTACACATGATTTGCCACTGCTCAAGTGCAGCCTCAAATTCAATTTTAGCAATTTTAATTTCTATTTTCATCTGCCGAATCGCTTCGTCTTTATGAACATTAAAGTCAGCTTTAGCTTCAAGGTATCGCGCTTTAAATTGAGCAATCTTTTTTTGTGATTCTTCAATTTTTTGACGCACCTCCTGAAAACGCTCGTTATAATAGCCGAACTGAGAAAGTTTTTTTTCATCGGCAAGTAGTCGTGCCTTTAAAATTTCAAAATCAGAAACTTTTCTTAAATTTTTAGTTAAACCGAATATTGAACTCACCTGAATCAACCATTTTGTCGGGTCCCAATGATACCAACGAATACCATTTCTATAGTCCGCTTGAAACCTGTGATGAAAGTTATGATAGCCCTCGCCGTAGGTCAGCAGTGCCAGTATAAAACTATCACGCGCTGTGGTTTTATCTCCATATGGCTGACTCCCCCACATATGGCACAAAGAATTAATAAAAAAGGTACTATGATGGGTTATGAGAACTCGTGCCAAACAACCAAAGAGGAGCCCTCCCCATGGTTGGCCAATAGCCAAACCGAACAGGGCTGGTATTAAAAAGGCCACCACTAGTAGAATCGGAAAATAATATTTATCTTGAAGCATGACCCATTTGTCGGCTTTAAGATCAGCCCCACCTTGCTTAAGGTATTTTGGATCATCTTTAAAAAAGATCCAACCCATGTGCGCATAAAAGAAACCTCGACCAATATTATAAGGATCTTCTTCGTTATCAACATGCTTATGATGCCGGCGATGATCACATGACCACTTAAGCGCTGACCCCTGCAAAGAAGCCGCCCCAAATATTAAATAAAATAGTTTTAGTGGCAGTCGGGCTTCGTAACTCCGATGCGAGAAAAGCCGATGATAACCGCCCGTTATAGAAAGGCTGGTGGCCACGCTATAAAATGCAAACAGCGCTATCAGACGCCAATCCAGCCCCTCATAAATAAGGTGAAGTGGTAAAAAAATAAAAACCAAAATTGGCGTTAGAATTAAAAATAGAGAATTGACCCAGTTTATTCTTTTATAAAGTGGCTCATGAATTGCATTTTCATGTGACATTAAGACCTCCAAAGCTTCTGGAAAGTATGCTACTCTTCGCTTAGTATTCCTAGTAGTAATTGATACAGGAGCTTGATCTATGCTTAAAATTAAATTTCTCGGCGCGGCAATGCAGGTCACAGGGAGCCGAACTCTTGTTCAATACAACAAGTCTCAATACCTAGTCGACTGTGGATTATTTCAAGGCCCACGTATGATTCGTGAGCAAAACTGGCAACCCCATGGTGATTTAAAGAATGTAAAGGCCTTGATCCTAACGCATGCCCACATTGATCATTCTGGATACATACCTAAATTTGTTAAAGACGGTTTTGGCGGCCCCATTTATTGCTCTGAAGGCACTGCGGATCTCTGTCATATTTTGTTACCTGACTCAGGCTATCTACAAGAAGAAGATGCGCATTTTGCAAATTCTAAACGAATCTCTCGACATGTGCCCGCCCTCCCGCTTTACACCGAGCACGATGCTATTGAATCACTTCAATACTTAAAACCCCAACCTATGGATACATGGATTGAGCTCGAGCGCGGCCTTAGTTTTCGCCTCATTCGCTCAGGTCACATTTTAGGTTCTTCATTTATTCAGTTCTCATATGACTCTGGGCATGGCTCTCGCCTCCTTACATTTAGCGGAGATATAGGCAACGGCCGCTCACTCATTTTAAAAGAACCCATTCAAATATCTGAAACAGATGAACTTGTTATGGAGTCTACCTACGGTGATCGCGTGCAACCCAAAGGCAATGTGATGGGTCAATTGCGAGATATAATAAATAAAGTTTTAAAACGCGGCGGGACACTTGTAATTCCGGCTTTTGCTGTCGGGCGTACGCAAGAAATTTTATATATGATTCATCAATTAGAAAAAACTGGGGAGATTTCTAAATACGATGTTTATCTCGATAGCCCTATGGCTCTTGATGCCACAGAACTTTATATGAAACACGGAGATGATCTTAAATCTGAAGTTATTGCCGACCACACCGTATCGACACTCACATGCGCGAGATTTACCCCAGTACGCACCGCCGATGAATCTATGCTTCTTTGCATGAATACAGATCCGAAAATTGTCATTTCAGCAGCGGGCATGCTCACCGGTGGGCGCATTATGCATCACTTAAAAAGTAAACTTCCTGACCCTAAAAGCGGCGTGCTCTTTGTTGGTTATCAAGTTGAGGGCACCAAAGGTTTTTTATTAAAAAATGGGCTTACTGATATTCGCATTCACCATCAAAACGTGACAGTAGAGGCTGAAATATTCTCAAGCGACAGCCTCTCGGCACACGCTGATTCAAATGATATTATTCGCTGGATCAATGGGCTCAATAAAAAACCAAGCAAAATCTTTCTTAATCATGGTGAGAAGTCCGCCATTGAAGCCCTACAATACCGCATTAAATATGAGCTTAAAATTGATACAGTTATTGCCAACCCTGATGAAGAATTTGTAATCGATAAATAGTGAGAGCATATGAAAAGATTTTTTAAACCTCGAGCTGTGAATATTATTTTAATTTTGAATTGTCTTGTCTATGTGGCTTGGCATTTACCTGGAGTCGTGAGCACTGAATTTATGGTGCAAAATTTTTTGGTCAGCTGGACAGCCCTCGCTGACGGGCGTGACTGGACACTGCTCACTTCTGTTTTTTCACACACTTCATTTATGCATTTTTTCATCAACATGTATGTCTTTATAGGTTTTGGCGGCTTTATCGAAAGAATTTTGGGGTTTAGAACTTTTATAAAATTTTATCTTGCGGCCGGAATTTTTAGCTCCCTCTGCCATGCCCTAGTGTCATATTTTCTTCTCGATAAGCCTGATCTGCCAGCGCTCGGCGCGTCGGGCGCCATATCTGGAGTCATTATTTTATTTGCGCTTATGTTCCCGAAAGAAAAAATATTAATTTTAGGATTTATACCCATTCCCGCACTGGCCGGAGCACTTGTTGCTGTTGGCCTTGATCTATGGGGGCTCTCTGCTCAAGCCGGTGGCGGAGGACTACCCATCGGCCATGGCGCCCACTTAGGTGGCGCCCTCGCTGGTGCTATTTTTTATTTTTATATGTTGAGACGCGCGCGAATACGAAGAGCGTAGCTTGGGCTCTAAAATGATCAGGTCACTTTCTAATAAGACTCTTTAAATCTTTTGGCACAAATTCACCAATTTGATCTGGGAACTTTAAGCTTTGCTGATTCATACTACCCAAGAGGTAATCTACTTGCAATTCAGCATCAGATAGAAAGACCTCTTTTAGATCATCCAAATCTAAAAAACGAGTGGAGTTATTTTGAAAAGAATAAATTTTGCTAATAATAAAATCCTCTATGGTTAAGCTTGGTATTTTTCCGAAACCAAAATCAATTTTATTGCTCTGAGCCCTTTTTACGGCTTCTTCAACCCAAGGTAATTCCGGCAAGATAAAATCCAAACCCACCTGCTCATTATTGCGACCTGCAATAATACAAATAGGAGTTGATTTGTTTTTAATAGCAAACTGCGGTCCACCTTTTAGGTCAGCCATTCTCAAATAATGAGGTTTTAAATTTAACTTTCTAATAATCTTTTCTATTTCTGGTTTTGATGTCAGCACAGCAAAATCAATATCTTGAGTCGCTCGAGCTCCTTTTCTATAAATTGACGACAAGACACCGCCTGCTAAGGCAAAATGAATCTGAAGCTTCTCCAGCTCTTCAACAACGCTTTTAAAAGTCTCAATTAAATCCACTGACTGCAGCCTTTCGAATTAAATTGTTCGAATCATTGATAAACTTCAGCCCCGTTATGGCTCTCATCTTATATTTTGCTGCTCTCACTTGGATCTCATTTTCAGAGATCAATTGAAATATCTGACTTAAGATTAAGTTTTCAAGACAACTCTTACTTAACTTGTAGAGCACAAAATGATCTTGCTTTTTTCTGGTTAGCACACCCTCTTCACAAAGAGCATCTACTGCAAGCTGTACAGATCTTATCTTTAAGCCAGTTGCTTTTTCAATATGTCGTAGTGGCATAGCACCCGCAAAGCCGAAGAGGCATTTGAGAACCTTAAATCGAGACTCTGAAGATAGAATCTGGGCTAGAGCGTCTGACATGCTTTATTGTATAAATATTTATACAATAAGTCAACTGCCCCTTTCGGTACGAATACCCAGG
>JAGRAK010000169.1 GCA_020434645.1 Bdellovibrionales bacterium
AAACAAGCCATAAGACGCCGACCAAGACGGGCTGTAAGTATGAATAATGGGACTGACTTTCTTTAGCGCCGCTGCAAAATCTTCTTGTGTTGCATAGAGCCAGTACAAAAACTCTAAACCCGGCGCGCTCATTGAGGGATCTTGAACACTCATCGAGTTTTTAGGGAGACTTTGAAATGCCTCCTTCCAATTTTTTGCCGGTTGCGTCTCGCTTTTTCGATAAATAAATCCCATTGGTGACCAGTCATAAGGCATAAAGCGTGAATAAACATATGGCCGAATGGCCTTTACCCAATTTATATCAGGAGGCACAATCTCTTGAACCTTGATATGCTGTGCCGCCCTTCCCAGCAACAAATGATCAAGCCCCAAAATAACATCGACGCGTCTCTCAGGGTCTAATTTAATACGCTCAATAGCTGAGGCCGCTCCACCAACATCAACATACTCAATTGTACAGTCACATGATTTTTCAAACTCGGCCTTTAGTTCTGCGCCAGACCCATAGGCATCCATAAAACTAGAGTGCGTGTACACAATCACATTGGCTGCCTTTACACGAGTTTCGCGACTTGATTTCAAATTTATAAAAGATTTTACCATAGCAATGGCAAATACAATTATCGTGAGCGCACTTAATGAAAATATGATTTTAGTAGATTTGTTCATGGCGACTATCTAACATGAGCCGCAGGCAATTACCACCAGAGACCGCGTTGTCTTTTATAAAAGAAATAGTCAAATCCAAGACATCGCCCCGCACCGACCCAAAACATAATGATAAACAAAACCAACTGAATCTGCTGCACACCCGTGGCCACATCTCGACCTGCATATATAAAATTAAGCATTAAAAAAATTCCGAGTAAGGCCGACGGGCGCACCAGAAACCCTATTAGAAAACTGATGCCAATTATAAATTCACAGTACGTAATAAAGTATGCAAAAAACTGCCAATTCGGCACCACCGCATGCTGAAGAAAATTAGCATACCAAGTGGGGAGATTGGCTTGTGGAAGACTCTCCACAATAATTGCAGCAAGACGAGGCTCTCGAATGAAAGCACCATTGAGTCTCGTTAAGGCCATATCTAAAAAGGTATAACCCATATAAATACGGAGCAAAGATATCGGGTACAAATGACCCACGTACTTAATACTCTCTAAAAATGAAACAAACATAACTCTATCAAATCCTCTTCGGGCACATGTCGTCAAGAAAACAAGTCATACACGCCGGCTTTCTTGCCTTACACACCTGTCTTCCGTGCAGTATTAGCCAATGCGAAAATCGAATCCAATGTTTTTTTGGAACGATCTTATTCAAATCTTGCTCAATTTTTTCTGCTGTCTTGGCTTGTGTTAAATTGAGGCGGTGGCTGAGGCGCGTGACGTGGGTGTCAACCACCACGCCCGACGCAATGTTAAAGGCGTTACCCAAAACGACATTCGCTGTTTTTCGACCCACTCCCGCTAGGGCGACAAGCGCATCTAAGCTTTGGGGGACTTCTCCATCATACTGATCCACCAAGGTTTTTGCGCAACTGATAATATTACGTGCTTTATTTTTATAAAACCCAGTTGAATGAATATCTTTTTCTAGCTCACTCTGCTTGACCTTAGCAAATGCTTGCATGGTGGGGTACTTGATAAACAATTTTTTAGTTACAGCGTTGACACGCTCATCTGTGCATTGAGCACTCAAAATTGTAGCAATAAGAAGCTCCCCTGGACTTGAATAATTCAAAGCACATTGCGGATTAGGATAGTATTTATTTAGCAATCGAATCAGGGCTTCGGTCTCTTTTTTCTGCATAGGCTCACCTTTAGTCGAGTTGGTACTAGAAGAACACATTCAAAGTCACCATATATTGTTATACTTATTAAGTGGAGGAATTATGACCGAACCCCGTACCCCGCTTGAGTCTGAAGTGCCTAACATTGTTGGCTTTTTAAATAAGCATTTGCGTGCTTCTCACGACTGGTCAATTGCCGCTGAGTACCCGCAAGTCTTTAATGTGAACAATCGGCAAAACTTACGAATTATTGGTGAGGGTGAAAATATTTTAGCTCACGCCGCTATTAAATATTTATTAATTAAAAATATTCTCGGAATTTTTAAAGTGGCCGCCATCGGGAGCGTTGTCACTGATCCCGCGCATCGCAACCAAGGACTCAGTCATAAAATTATGGAAAGCTGTTTGCAATCCGCTGAACAAGAAGGTGCAGACTTTGCCATTCTCTGGACTGATCTATATGACTTCTATCGCAAAATGGGCTTTGAATTAGCTGGGACAGAACACAGTATCGTGATTCAAACGGCACCACCAGCCGTCGATTCTGGTCTCAAATTTTTAAAATCTGAGAAAGTCTCGCCTGATGCTATTTTACGACTTTATTCGCAACACACATGCGGAACGATGAGAACCGTAGATGATATACGAAAATTTTTAAGCATTCCAAATTCAAGAGTTTATACAGCATGGAATCCACAAAATGAACTGATGGCCTACGCCGTCGAGGGAAAGGGCGCTGATCTAAAAGGTTACGTGCACGAATGGGGAGGCGGCGTGGCCAGCTTGCTCCCACTTTTTGCTCATATTCGTCGAGAAAATGCGGCCCCCATTACAATTATCGCTCCACTACAGGCGCAAAATCTTATTCGCCACCTAAAAGATTGGGACGTACTCAGCAATGAGGGCTTCTTAGGCATGATTCGACCAGTAAATTATGACAACTTATTCTTTAAAATTCGTCGTTACGCTCGACAGATGGGCATGAACGATTTTGTTCTCGAAAAAACTGAAAAAGGATTTTCAATTGGCAGAAAAGATGATCTAGCCACCTTGTCGAGCTCAACTGAACTCACGCGCCTACTTTTTGGACCCATTGCCGCCGAACAATTAAAACCTGAATTTCAAAAACTTTTTCCGATCCCGATGTGGGTCTGGGGCTGGGACAGCGTATGAATAATATTTCAACTTTAAAAAGAATTTCTGTTGTTACCATTCTCAGCTTAGCCACTACTTCTTGTACGCCTGCAATAGAGCCTCGCGATGCTGATTTGGGCAAAGAATCCAGCGCGAGTGAAGTGCAAAAAGCACTTAATGATGCTTTTTCAAATATTTCAATAGCCGATGCCCAAATCAATCAATACGTCACTTACGAAGACAATATTCGAGTTGAGCTTAACGAAGTCATGAAGTCGCGACTGATCAAGCATAAGCTTATTGACATAAAAGAAGACGACAAAACAGTGCGATTTATTATGTTTGAAGATTTTGAGCGTTATGATTTAGGTACCGGCAACATCATCGATGAAAAGCACAGTGAGCTCGTCATACCATTTCAAAAAGCACTTCAAACGACAATGAAGCCTAAAAATGCCTTAAGCAAAGAACTGTATATCAACACAGCCGATGCCTGCGATGGCCATGATGTTACAGATGACGATGGCCTAGTTTATGACTGTATTAAATACTTCAATCTTGTGTCACAACGACGGCAAGTCACCCCTCCTGCAGCCGTAAAAGCAAAACCTAATTGTGGCGGTCTAAAAGACTGTTTAATGAACATTCATTACCTCAAATATGATCAAGTCAAATGGCGCAACGGCAAGTCGGTGTCGACAATTAATGTTAACGCCGAGATTGCCCTTGATGTGGCCGACCTGATGTATGAATTTGATGACAACGGCAATATTTTCAACACTCCGCCAGTAAAAAGTCTCTGCTACAAGGGCAACAGGACTCTTGATGGCCGAATTTACCTCATCAGTCAGTGCACTGTTCTGCGTGACTTTCAGTAAAGCGAAAGTTATGAGCTTCTTATACGAGGAGCTTTTTTATGAAAAAAATAGCGATTGTTATATCCGGTTGCGGATTTAAAGACGGAGCCGAAATTACCGAAACGGTCAGTACACTTATTGCCCTTACAGAAACGGGAGCACAGTATCAGGTTTTTGCTCCCGATCTCACTGTTGAAACAACAAATCACCTAACCGACGCGACAGAAGGCACCCATTCCATCTTGGCAGAATCGGCGCGCATAGCTCGCGGTGATGTTAAAAAATTAACTTCCCTAAAAGCAAATGACTTTGACGGTATAATTTTTCCGGGTGGGTATGGTGCGGCCAAACATCTTTGTAATTTCGCCACCGAGGGTTCAAATTGCAAACCTTTACCCGAGGCCCAAAGTGTTATTGAAGACTTTCACAAAGCAGATAAACCCATAGGGGCTTTTTGCATTGCCCCCGCTCTCATTGCCTCTGTTCTCGGGCCTCAGGGCGTAACCTTAACCATCGGCGATGATGTTGAAACTGCTCGAGAGATTGAAAAAATGGGCGCCGTTCACGCCACATGCGCTGTGGATAATTTTGTAACGGATAGAGAATTTAAAGTGATTACGACACCAGCCTACATGTATGACAAGGCTACACCTTTTCAGGTATTCACAGGCATTCGTCGAGCAGTCCGTGAGTTAATTGAAATGGCCTAACCCTTAACAACTGGTCTACATGATTGTGGTTTTCGATTTTAAATTGCCACTCAGTGAATGTCCGGAAATACTCCGGTAGCTCCCAATAGCCCGAATTTTGCTCCGGGATTTATCTATTAATATTAAAAAATGCCCTGATTATTACTTGCCGGGTAGCAGTCGGCGATTGTGAAAATTGACGTACAAATCAAGATGGGCGACTAGGCGATCGGGGCGTTTTGTTGTGCACCAAGTTCGGCGGAGTAGTCGATTAAT
>JAGRAK010000016.1 GCA_020434645.1 Bdellovibrionales bacterium
TGGGCTAGCGCCACCGTGATCATGGGAGTCTCTGCGAGTTCATAACCCCTCTTAACCATTCCACAAAAAGAAGAAAGAACGCTGTAAAATATGGGTGCATGGCCTTTGTTAACGATAATAAAATTTTCGCGACCGCATTGTGCAGGCCCCAAATTGAATTAAGCCCCAGCTTATTTAATTTTTAGTCGAAACAAAAAAAGCGATTATTGAACCGGCGTGAAGTTACATGTTCCACTCTCGATGGTTATATTTGGTGATCCATCAAATATAACCAGCTGATAAGATTTACCTGTAAAATTAAGTCGTATCGACCTGTTCCCGAATGGACTCGTGAGATACATTTCGTCTGAGTTTGTTCGTATGCCCGGGGTATATTGAATGCGAGCACCTGGAGGCTCACAATAAGGCCCGCAATAAGTTTCTGTCACCTCAGAGCTTGAGAGACCATTTAAATCAAATAATTTTCGACCCGCCTCAAGTTCAGCCCGATTCTTTGCAAGAATCGTTCGCTTTGAATCAACACTGAAAACTGATGTTCGCTCACAGGTCGCAGACTTATATTGCAGAAAGTGTTCTTGTTGATGGCGATGTTTTATTGACGTACAAGCCGTAAGAGATAATAAAAATATTATTGCTAATTTCTGATACATAAAACCCCTCGACAGAGCTTTCACAACGACCCACGCAAGAGCCTACGAACTCACCCCAATGCCGCTAAAAGTTCGTGCTTCGCACAAGGGACACTGCCAATTTTACCAACGACAACGCCCGCAGCGGCGTTGGCCATGACGGCTGAAACAATAGGTTCAAAGCCGGCAAACCACGCCAGACAGAATGCTGCCAGATAGGTGTCACCGGCACCGGTGACATCAAAGACTTGCTTCGGCTCGGTCGGAATTTGCGTCACCTGTTCACCTTGAAAAAGAGAAACTCCAGACATGCCTTGAGTGATAATAAGATTTTTACACTGAGTTTGATTTTGAATGGCCTTACCGACCTCGAGAAGTGAATTCTCGTGAATATGCAAATCATCTAAGTTAAGACCTGAAAGTATAAAGGCCTCTTCTTTGTTGGGCTTAATTAAATCAGCCCCCCGGTAATAGCGCAGAGGCGTCGTGCGATGTGGGTCAACGACTACCTTTTTACCGTGTTTATGAGCCAACGAAATAAGGTCTTGAGTTAAACTTTCACTCAACACACCCTTACCGTAATCTTGCAAAATAAGGCCATCGGCCTGCTCAATCAAAGAGGCCACTTTGCCCGAAAGCTGCTTTTCGGCCGCAGGCGTGAGATATTTTTTTTCTTCAAAATCAACACGAACGACATGATGCTGCCCCGACATAACCCGAACTTTTCGGGTGGTCGGGCGACTCGAATCGGCAATTAAATTTTGCTCAGAAACACCATTAGATTTAAGCAGTTGACTCAGGTCACGAGCGGCCTCATCGGCACCCACTAGGCCAACGAGTAAGCCCACCCCCCCCAGAGAGTGCACGTTTTGGGCGACATTGGCTGCGAGCCCGACGCGAAACTCTCTTTTCAGAACTTCAACAACAGGAACAGGAGCCTCAGGGCTGATTCGGCGAACCTCACCATCAAGATACTCATCTAGTCCGACATCTCCCACCACGAGAATCTTGCGCCCCTCAAGGTTTTGCAGGTTTTCACGTAAAAATGACTTCGCTTCGGTGATTTCTTTGGATTGTACCTTAATCATGTCACTTTGTAGCAAAATTCAAATCTGAAGTCTAACGAGACAAAACCTTGAGACGCTGTGAGGCGAGCTTTGCTTTGCTTCATTTGTTTCTCTATAAATTTGGGTTTAGCCTTACAAGTGAATTGAATCACTAAATGGAGACCCAAAATGGAAGGTATTACAGATAGCGCTTTATACAAAAATACAGTTCGAACTATGGAGACCGCAGGCCGATTTATAAAACTAAGCCCCTCCTGCATAGAGCGTTTAAGAACACCTCGTCGAGCTCTTATCGTCAGTGTTCCTGTACGGATGGATGATGACTCAATCAAAGTTTTTCCGGGTTATCGCGTTCAACACAATCAAACTCTCGGACCCTTTAAAGGTGGAATTCGCTATCATGAATCTGTCACCCTCAGTGAAGTTGCCGCGCTCGCCTCACTTATGACTTATAAAAATTCTCTTCTTGGCCTCCCTCTCGGTGGCGCAAAAGGCGGTGTTCAAGTTGACCCTAGTACGATATCAATAAAAGAAAACGAAGCCCTCACCAGAAAATTCACCTCTGAGATTAGCCCATTTATCGGGCCTGATCGAGATATCCCAGCTCCTGATGTCGGCACAAGTTCGCAGACTATGGCGTGGATGCTAGATCAATACTCAACTGAAAGTGGATTTTCACAAACCGGAGTTGTTACGGGTAAGCCTGTTGAAATCGGAGGCTCCGCCGGGAGAGATGCGGCAACCGGACTAGGTGTCGTTTACACAATAGAAAAAGCGCTTGCTGCACGCGATAAAAAAATAGCAAACACTACAATTGCAATTCAAGGGTTTGGTAAAGTGGGCTTACATGCCGCTATAGAAGCTCATGCTCTTGGTGCAAAAATTGTAGCCGTAAGCGATGTAAGTAATGCTTTATACCAACCCGAAGGGCTCAATGTTCCAGAGCTTGTTCAATATTATAACCAAAATCGTAAACTTACAGGTTACCATGGCGGTAAAATTATTAGCAATGACGAGCTGCTTGCACTTGACGTAGACGTACTCGCCCCGTGCGCACTAGACGGTACAATCAACTCTCACAATGTTGACGCGATTAAAGCCAATATTATTGTTGAAGGTGCCAACGGTCCGGTTACAGCCAATGCGAATGAAATTTTAACGGCTAAAAATATTATGATAGTCCCAGACATTTTGGCTAATGGTGGTGGCGTTGTCGTCAGCTACTTCGAATGGGTACAAGATATAAGTTGGTTATTTTGGGATGAACAAAATGTGCGCGAGAGACTGCGCACAATTATGTATAGATCTTTTGACAAAGTTCATGAATTTTCGACTCAAAACTCTGTCGACATGCGAACCGCCGCCATGGCAGTGGCTCTACACAGGCTTGAAGGTGCAATGAGACTACGAGGGCAAATTTGGTAGTTTTGAAAAAACCATGGCTATCTCTGCCCGCCGGGATAGCCTATAAATTAAGTCATCCCCTCTTAAAACTTATAGGTCTTGCGAAATCTCCGCGCACATTCACTTGGCGCCCATTTACTTGGCGCGGCCTTCAGTTTGCAAACCCACTCGGTATAAGCGGCGGTCTAGATAAAAACGCCGAGTATCTCAATGCCTGGTGGGCACTTGGCGCCGGTTTTGTAGAAATCGGAACAGTCACACCACTAGCGCAAACTCCGAACCCTGGTAAAATCATCGCGCGTGACAATAAACACCACGCTGTTTGGAATAAAATGGGCTTTCCGAATGAGGGCGTCGCCGCTGTCAAATCACGCCTAAAACAAATAAAGCGGCCTTACCACACGCCGCTCTTTATTAACATCGGCAAGAATAGACAAACTGAAAATAAAAATGCATCGCAAGATTATCTCCACTGCATTCGCGAACTGAAACCCTATGCTGATGCCTTTATTGTCAACGTGAGCAGCCCAAATACCGCCGGCCTTCGTGATCTTCTCACTCCTGAAAATTTGGCAAACCTTTTAAAACCATTGATTTCTGAATGTGCCGGCAAAGTGCCGCTCCTACTTAAACTGAGCCCCGATATGACAGACTCTGATTTCTCGTCAGCTCTTGTCAGCTCTCTAGAGCTGGGCATTGATGGTTGGATACTCACCAATACAACTTTAGCACGAGACATTGATCTGAACTTTTCTAAAGAAGGCGGTGTTTCTGGCCGTCCGCTAGCTGCTCGCTCAAAAGAACTTTTAAAATTAGCCGTACAAACACTCGGCGATAAGCGCCACGGCAAACTGCTAATCTCTGTTGGCGGAGTAATGACTGCAAAAGATGTGTTTGAACGTTTGAACTTGGGCGCGCAGCTCGTGCAAATTTATTCTGCACTAATATTTGAAGGACCGACGTTTTTTTGCCAAGTCGCTGAAGAGGCTGAATAAGTGGAACATACAGCCAAACCAGCAGCAACATCTAAAAGACACCCGTGGCTACCTGTCGTGGCGGCGATAATTCGCAGAGAAAAATCTGTACTTCTCGGGTTGCGCCCTTCAGGCGGCTCGCTTGCTGGCAAATGGGAGTTTCCGGGTGGAAAAATTGAAATCGGAGAGCAACCTGAAATAGCTCTTGCAAGAGAGTTAAAAGAAGAACTCGGCATAGACGCCGAAATTGGACCGCTTCGCTTTTCAGCAACACATCATTATGGCGAAGTCGGCGTCATCATATTATTTTATGAAGTTAATTATTGGAAAGGCCAACCCAGCCCCCTTCACCACTCTGAAGTCAAATGGGTTCTAGCTGAAGAAATTCATAAACTTCAGTTACCTGACGCCAACAGAAATGTACTCGACAAAATTGTTAAACTACTGAAATAATCAAGTCCATGGGTTTTTTTAGTCAAAATAAGATTCCGCAAAAACTCAATATTTGTCTCATTACAAAAAAATTCCCCTATCCCGGACGCGACAGTGACGAAACTTATTTATGGCCTATCGCCCGAGGAATGGCCAAATTGGGTCATGACGTTGTTGTGTTATCTTGGAAGAACCCGCGCGGCCGACCTGAAATCAATAGCGGCAATGTGAAAGCTTATTTTTTAGGTGAGCAAAGTCACTCACGCAGTACTCCGTTTGCCGAACTCGTATTAAATAAATTTGAAGAGCTTCACTCTGTCCACCCCTTTCATATTGTTCATTGCTTAGATGACTCTGCATTATTAATCGGAAAAAACAGAAAGGCCTACGGCGTAGTCACAACTCTCGATGTTTCGGCCACACAAATGTCTCAAATTTTCTCTATACTCGGGATGGCCAAAGAAACTCTTGGCGGCTTACTGACCACCGGATTTGCGCTCTTTTACAAGTTCTTCACCACTTTCTATGGGCGTGACCGTAAACTCTTAAAAACAGCAGATGGCGTCTTTGTCGCCACTCCCCTGCAAAGTATTATGCTCGAACGCTACTATATGTACCCCGAACTAAAAACATTTATTGTTCCCTATGGAATGGACTATATTGAAACTGAACTTAAAGAAAAATCTGAGGAGCTACAAAAGAAACTCGGAATCACTGACTCCAGCCACGTTGTGCTCACCTTTACAGACATGACTGAGTTTGAAGAAGTTGCCAATCTCATTCGTGCCTTTCAAAAAGTGGTCATTAAAAAACCCAATTCAAAACTTATTATCGTGGGCAATGGCCCTTTAAAAAATCAAATAGAATTTGAAACACTCAATCTTGCCCTCGGAAGCAAAGTTATATTTACTGGCTCTCTACCCAGTGATGAACTCACTGATTACATTGTGCTGTCAGACATTTACGTCAATCTCAGTTCGCGAACAACAGGATTTGAACCCAGCATGCTCGAAGCCATGGCACAAAAGAAAGTTGTCATTGGGTCCGAGCTCAGCCCCATCTCCACGATTATCACTGACGGAGTAAATGGTTTTTTAGTTCGCCCAGCGGGCATTGCTCTGCTCACCGATTTAATGGCCGCACTATTTAGCGGTGAATTCAAAAGTCGAGAGGCCGAAAAAACTGTATTTGAAATTGGCGAACATGCCCGAGAAAAAGTTCTCGATTTATTTGACGTAGATAAAATGGTGGAGCAAATGCTCAGTGCATTTCATAAAATACTTCTTCAGACCGGCCGACGCCTGAATTATGATCAAGCTGCTGACGCATCGACCCGTAATGATATAAATAGCGCACCTCCCCCAGGGTAAAAGTCTAGCAATTTAGTAGATTCTCTAAAATTCAACTTGGAAGACCGCTTAAAAATGCTACTATATGAGTAATTTCAGCAATTTGAAAAGGATCACCCTGCAATGACAAAAGCCGATTTGATCAATCTTATCTCAGACAAAGCCCACATAACTCGCGTTAAGGCCGAAACGGTCGTGAACACTATTTTTGACTCAATGGTCGAAGCACTGGTTCGTGACGATCGCATTGAAATTCGCGGGTTTGGCTCTTTTGTGAACCGTGACTATGACGCCTATAAAGGACGCAACCCACGAACTGGCGAAGTGATTGAAGTCGATCAAAAAAAACTCCCCTTCTTCAAAGTGGGCAAAGAACTTAAAGAAGATATTAACAATAAAAAGTAAACGCCCTTGTCTTACTGATCTGTTTGATTCCTGTAAAAGCCATAAACAATCGATCTAGCCCTAAAGCAATACCCGAGCTGGGTGGAAGACCATACTCCAGTGCCGACATAAAACTCTCATCAATTTCAAGTGGAGTTCGGCCATATTCAGCGCGCTTTTTCTGATCTCGCTCAAACCTGTGCCGCTGCTCAATTGGATCATTCAATTCATGAAAGGCATTGGCAATTTCATAACCCTGCCAATAAAATTCAAACCGATCTGCCCAGCCACGATCATTAATTCGTGCTAAAGCGGCTTGTGATGGCGGATAATCGCAAAGTAAAAAAGGAACCTCAGGAAGAGTCGATTCTATCTTAGCCACCCATATAAGATGAAATAAATCATTCCAATCGAAAGTCTCTACAGGTTTCAAGCCCAGGGTATTCGCCAATTCAAATAACTCAAGCCTTGTCGTGAAGGGCTGAAGCACAAAGTTCGTCTCCGCTGCAAATAGTTCAGCAACGGTATGCTGCTCCAACTTCGGTACAGGTTTTTCAAATTTGAAAACCACTCGAGCTAAATGCTCAATATAGTCGAACAAATCTCTCTCTATAGCCTTTAAATTCGAAAAACCGCGGTACCACTCTATCATATTAAATTCTGGCTGGTGAAGCGGGGTCAGCTCTTCGTTACGAAATGCCGTCTTAATTTCGAAAATATCAGTAAAGCCGTGAGCCAGCATTTGCTTCAAATGAAGCTCAGGACTAGTCGGCAAGTAGCACACTCTGGCTTTCGAACCACTACGCCAATGAGTGGAGAACGGTTCAAGTTCAGGCTCCATCCCGGGATTTGAAACTAAGTAGGGAGTCGTCACCTCGAGCAACCCCCGCCCCGAAAAGAAAACTCGAGTACTCAACAAAAATTCAGACCATAATTCTGCTGTCGCCTGACTGAACTCAAACCGTGGGGGAGACCTGCGCGAGCTGACGACTGTTTGCAGTCTGTCGACTTTATTTAAAACCCACATGCTGTCACGTTTCTCTAAACTCTCACAAGACGCATCAAGAACAGCAAGGTCTCCAATTTTACATTCTAAATCTTGCGGTAGTAAGAGTAATCCCTGGCGGCTGATTAAAGCCATTCTCCCGTCGTGCAACCCTATTCGCCCGCCCACCGAAAAGCGTTCTGCCAAACGATTTTGGCTCAACGAATCCAACAATCGAGTAACAGAAAGGACACCATCAGCGACTGAGGAGTAATTGTTTTCACTTTTCATCTAGAGGGATTTCACCTGTCTAGCCCTCATTGTCAATAACAGGTCGTTGCAACTATTACCGCCGCTTGACTTTATGCGTATTTTTAATGAAAGTGCGACTGAAAACAAACCCTTAAGACAGGAGAAATCATGTCTACTCAAAATGTGCCACAAAACACCACTCATACTCCACCAAAACCTACTGATACAAATCTAGAAGAAAACCGTTGGGTCGTTCGACTCGAAGAACTTTTAAAAGTTAAAAATCTAGAGGATCTCAAATCTGAGCTCACTAAAGTCGCGACTGAGATTCAAACTGAGATTCAGAGCTTCGACATCAACGAACACCTTAGCCCTGAAGCCAAGTCACGTTTAAAAAAACTTGAACAACGTTACAACGAAGTTATGCGCGGAGTACAAAAAGCTCAGAAGCAATTTGATCGCGAGTTTAATAAAAGCCTTCGAGTTTTAAAGAGAACTCGCCAAGATGCTGAAAAACAAATCAAAATGCTAAAAACAAAAGTAACAAAACATCGCAGCACAATTGTTAAAGCTTCGAACAATTTAAAAAAGAAAGTTGCTAAGACAGCTAAAACTGCAAAAAAGGCGACAAAGTCACGCAAACCTAAAAAAGCAACAGTGAAAGCAAAAACAAAAAAAGTTAGCAAATTATAAAACAAAAGGAGTTTTCACATGAGTGAAAGCTTTGCATCTCGACACCTGGGGATCTCTGAATCTGATTTAACAAAAATGCTAAAAGTGGTTGGGGCGCAAAGCCTCAACCATCTTGTTGAATCAGCTGCACCAAAATCAATTCTAGCTGAAAAGCAGCTTGATATTGGCGCTGGGCTTTCTGAGGCCGAGTTTCTCGAAACAGCAGCCCGTGTGGCCAAAAAAAATAAACTCTACAAGTCCTATATCGGCCAAGGCTACTACAATACTTTCACACCACCCGTCATTTTACGAAATATTTTAGAAAATCCAGGTTGGTACACGGCTTACACCCCTTACCAAGCTGAAATTTCTCAAGGTCGCATGGAGGCCTTACTTAATTTTCAAACAATGATTTTAGATCTTACAGGTTTACAGATTGCCAACGCCTCACTACTTGACGAGGGCACGGCTGCTGCTGAAGCTATGGCCCTCAGCTTTCATTCTCAGAAAAAAGATAAGCGAGTCAAATTTTTTGTCGATCAAGATGTGTTCACACAAACTCTTGAAGTTATAAAAACGCGTGCAAAACCAATTGGCATCGAAGTGGTCGTAGGCGACATAATGTCGGCTCCAATTGACGATTCTCATTTTGCTTATTTTGCTCAGTACCCCACCGCATCTGGAGAAGTTCGAGATTACACTGCAATTACAGAAAAAATTCATGCCGTAACGGCACACGCTATTGTGGCAGCAGACCTTCTAAGCCTATGCTTACTCAAACCCCCTGGCGAATGGGGTGCGGATATTGCCGTCGGCAGCACTCAACGCTTTGGTGTACCAATGGGCTTTGGCGGCCCCCATGCAGCCTACATGTCGGCGAAAGAAGAATTCACTCGCCAGTTACCTGGCCGAATTATTGGGTTATCTAAAGATGTTCACGGTGCGCCGGCACTACGACTTGCCCTGCAAACACGTGAGCAACACATACGCCGTGAAAAAGCGACGAGCAATATCTGTACATCGCAAGTGTTGTTAGCCGTAATGGCCTCCATGTATGCCATCTACCATGGCCCTGAAGGTTTAAAAAACATAGCTCGCCGAGTGAATGAACTGACCTCTGTACTTAAATCGAATTTATTGCAATTAGGATATCAGATTACCAACGAACATTTTTTTGACTCTCTTTGCATAGCTCAATCAGACAAATCTGAAACTCAAAAAATTCTGAAGCTATTTCGAGATAACCAAATTAATCTCGGCACAGATACATCTGGCCATATTTTAATTAGCCTTGATGAAACAACGACACTCGCTGATATCGATAAACTTCTTCAACTGTTCGCTCAAGCTAAAAATAAAAAGTCTGAGGCCTTGTCAAACTCAGATCTTAAATTGCATATTCCAAAAAATCTTGAACGCAAATCGGCCTTCTTAACACATCCTACATTTCAATCTTATCACTCTGAGACTGAAATGCTTCGATACATGCATCGACTCGAACAAAAAGATCTTGCTCTCAACCAAGCCATGATACCACTCGGGTCGTGCACCATGAAGCTTAATGCCACGAGCGAAATGATCCCGGTGACTTGGCCTGAATTTTCTAGCTTGCATCCTTTTGTACCACTTGACCAAGCACAAGGTTACCTCGAGATGATTCATCAGCTTGAAAACTGGCTGTCACAAGCGACAGGGTTTGCCGGAATATCTTTGCAACCCAATGCTGGATCACAAGGTGAATATGCCGGCTTACTTGTAGTACGAGCCTATCACGAAGCTCGAGGCGAAGGCGGACGCAACATCTGCCTCATTCCGACTAGCGCTCACGGGACTAACCCAGCCAGTGCTGTTATGGCTGGCCTGAAAGTCGTTGCTGTTAAATGTGATGAGAATGGTAATGTCGACGTTCAAGATTTGAAAATTAAAGCCACTGAACATAAAGATAAATTGGCTGCTCTAATGATTACCTATCCCTCTACCCATGGAGTGTTTGAAGATTCAATTCGCGAAATTTGTGAAGTGATTCATGCTTGTGGCGGGCAGGTCTATATGGATGGAGCTAATTTTAATGCCCTTGTCGGAGTCGCACGACCTGGCGAATTTGGCCCTGATGTTTGCCATTTGAATTTACATAAGACTTTCTGCATACCACACGGAGGCGGTGGACCCGGTATTGGCCCAATTGGTGTGGCCGCTCATTTGAAGCCATATCTCCCAAAGCACTCGGTCGTTCCCGAGTGCGCGCAAAAGACAGGTATTTCAGCAGTTGCCTCCGCACCGTGGGGCTCGGCAAGCATTCTCCCTATTTCATGGGCTTATATTGCCATGATGGGCTCTGACGGTCTTAAAAAAGCCACTCAGGTGGCTATATTAAATGCCAACTACATTGCAAAACGACTCTCAGATCACTACCCAGTTCTTTACCGTGGTCCTGGGGGTTGGGTCGCCCATGAGTGTATTATCGACGTTCGTAAGTTTAAACAATCAGCCGATATATCAGTCGATGATATTGCCAAAAGACTAATAGATTACGGATTTCATGCGCCCACTATGTCTTGGCCTGTTGCCGGGACACTTATGATTGAACCTACTGAAAGCGAATCACTCGCTGAACTCGATCGTTTTTGCGATGCCATGATTGCGATTCGTGAGGAGATCAGTGAAATTGAAGTCTCAAAAGATACGAATAATGTTTTAAAAAATGCACCACACTGCTTAAGCCACGTCACTCAAGATAAGTGGGACCACCCCTATTCACGGCAAAAAGCAGCATATCCTCTGCCCATAGTTAGAGAACGTAAATTCTGGGCAACCGTCAGTCGCGTCGACAATGTGTACGGAGACCGCAATCTCGTGTGCTCATGTCCGCCTATGAGTGAATACTAATCGTTTACGTCTTATCTTTTAAACACATCGAAGCTTTGAGTTTTCAGCGCTTAAATTTTTCTAACATACGCTGCATAAAAGATTTTTTTGATTCATTTCTCTCTTCAAGAATAACCTCGGTTAAGTGAGCCAATATTTTCTCTTCACGAGGGCTCACCACCCTCTCTGTAAAAGCTTTCATTTCGCCAGACACTGTGGCCAAACTGTTTCTAAAAAGTTTATCAAAAGGGTGATGCACGGTGCGCGAGCTTTTGCCATTATATAGAATATTATTATCTGTCCAATCGAGAATAATCCAACGGTCTTGCTCAATACTGTAGACTATCTGAGATGCTTTGAAATCACCGATGGTATCAAATTTGGCCACCGCTTTGGCGAGTTGAATTAGTGCCCGTTCGGCCTTCTGCAAAAGCTCGCGAGAATGCCCTTCAGGATTTATAAAAAAATCATGCCCAGTGAGATCATACTGAACAAGCTCAGTTAAATTGTACTCTTCACTTAAGTGGTCATATAAAAACGGGATCGGCAGATTGTGCTCTTGAAGTACATAATAACCATCGTAATATTTATTAATAAAACTCCTGATCGGTATGGCCGCGGCAAAAGGTCTTAAAACTTCATCTGATGAGGGAATTCGTAATGCATAGAGGCGGCTACTAATGATTCCGCGTTCAATTGGGTATACAGCTAAGACTTCAGTTGTGAAGCCCTCACCAAGCTTGTGCGAATATACGAATTCTGCCTCATTGCTAAATTTTAAAATATCGCCTTGATTTAACTTTTCATGGGTCACTTGAATATAATTTTCAATCGCTTTTTTTTGCTTATCAAAGAGTTGATGCACAACTGAATTTTGACCCAATAATTGAGTACACCTACCCGAACCATTGCGAGCATCGCCGCCAAGGTCTTGCGCACCATAAAGCATAACTGGCGACGTAAATAACAAGAACAGCACAGCTAGATGTGTAAAAAATCCCGATTGGGCGCCAAAAATTGTCGCTAATAGTCTCATATTCTCAGTAATTATCCGTTTATAATGATTACACGCTTCTAGCGAGTAGTTTAAGGCAAGAAATAGACCAGATATTATATAGACTTAGAATTATCTGAAATCAGGCAGACCAGCAGGCACTTCTCTCCAAATATTTACAAAATCCCAAGTCACGAGTGGCGAGTTAGTTGATATTTGAAAACTGCTAGAGGGCACAAAAATACCTTTCATCACACATGTAGTATTCGCTGTGCAGGTGCCTGAATAATAATTATTTGAAAGTGTAGTGACCGAGTCTCTACCCACAACATTGCCTATCGAATTTGAAGTTGGTGAAATACTGCTGTTGCTTACGTCACCTGTTGCAAATGAGTCGATGACTGTGTTTCCAGGGTTCACGCTATAACCGACGAGACTGCCCTGAAATCCAGCTGCAGCACTTGTCGTGTTACCAGTAGCATAACATCTACGCACCGTTGACCCTGAGTTCCAACCCACGAGCCCGCCGAGCATTGTGGCCGAACTCGACACATTAACTAATGAATAACTATCTTGTATGATTCCAGAATTCTTATTCACGCCGACAAGGCCGCCAACCCATGTGCCTGTACCAGTGACAGTACCAGATGACATCGATCGAGAGATCGTACCACCATCATTATACCCCACTAGTGCTCCGAGATTACTTCCTCCCGTGATATCCACATTTTCAAGACGCACTCCATGAATTGTGGCATTACTAATATACCCAAAAAATCCAGTTTCAGTTTCACCAGAGGCGGTAAACTTAAGGTTTTTCAGCACATGATTGTCACCGTAGAAGGCACCGGTAAATTGAGTAGTCGTATTGCCAATTGGCGTGTGCGTATAGACCGAGTTGTTAATATCTAAATTCGCCATTAATCGAAATATTTTATTCCAATGTGTTGAATTGTTTTTTAATTGAGAGAGTTGAGCAACAGAACAAATAGTATATGAAAGCAAAACACTACTACCATCAATACCTGGCTCACCAGAGTTAGCAAACGGAGAGTTGGCTATACGACCTGGCGTGCAGTATTTATAGATAACATTAACTGTAATGTCACTGCCCTGATACGTCGACAAAACAAGTTTACCTTGCATATCAGATTTAGTCATACCCATATAAGTCGCATCAATAAATGTTGAGAAAGCCCCATTAACACAATCAACATCCGCATAGGCATACCCACTCTCGTTGTGGCGAATCGATATTTTATACCCTGATTTTGTAACGCAAGACCCAGATAGATAAATCATGTCCGTTGGGTTATTGATTGTGAAACTGTAACTATCCGGTGAAATTATGGACGATCCACTTTGAGCGTACTCCGTAGACGCCGGCACTGAATTCTTACATCCCAAATTGAGACACAAAAATAGACCAACCCATGGCCATAAAATGAGTTTCGAACATACGCGCAACATACGACCATTGTAGCTTAAAATTTAAAATATTAACAAAAAATGAACGATTGCCACAATATTAAGCCCTACATATATCATTCTGACTCGATCATGTCTTGAAATGTGTCATTACTCTCGAGCGCCATAAAGTGCGCGAATCGCAAATTGATCAAGCTCTGACAAATGTTTCGCATGGCCTATATGATCAGCGTATTTTTCGTAGCCCGCTCTTGGGCGAATCGTATCTTGCCCGTTTTTAGTGAAAGCATTTTGTCTGTAATGCATAATCGATAAAAAATCATAGGGTGTGAGCAGTTCAGTCGACTGCTGCATAAAATTGAGCTTGTAGGTAAATCCCATAAATTGATCTTTAATATTTTCTCTTAGAACTTCAACATACTGATCACGGTCTGATCGCTGATGCTCGTGAGTCAGCCCGAAAGCATGGCCAAGCTCGTGAAGTACAGTTTCATAATTGTCACAATGGGGGCCTAAATTCATACGTCGCTTAATACCAAAAACATAATCCGCCTGCCCCAACATCGACCAACAACCTGTTTTTACGCCAAGAAATGAGCGTCCGATTTTTAGTTTTCTTTTTTTATATGACCCCAACTGACAGCGAACATTCGCGTACTGGCTCCACTCCGAACAGGCCTGAAAAACTAACCTTCTCAAATTTTGATTCACATTTTTTTTGAATTCAATGGGCAGCACACCGTCCTCCCATAAAATGACTTGCTCTGGACGTGCCCCACTTTGCCGAGGGTCGTTCGCATCTTGATCCCCGTTCGAATTTATGAAGCGATCATCAACAAGTAGATCACCCATTTGATAAAACTTCTGTTGGTCAATGATTACAGAAAATTTTTCAATATCTACAGGTGGCCCGGCATGCGCGAGCAAAGAAGCAAGGCGAATTAATGACGCGAGTATAATCAAAAGCAGTGGCATGAGTTCTCCCCTATATAGGTGTAAGAATAGCAAAACTAATATTCTTCGTCTCAAATTAGGTGGTTTAATAGACTATAACTGGCCTAATAGGCCTATGAAAATCATGGCCAAATCATTTGCATTTTCTATTGGAATTACAGAGCAGCAGGAGTAAGAGCATAAGTGTATTGGATACAATTTAATTTGGAGGTCACATGACAGATTCTGACTTACTTTCATCTATCGACAAGTATTGGGAAGACCAAATTGTGCCCGCACTAAAAACGTACATTGAAATACCGGCCAAATCCCCATCATTCGACCCCGACTGGAAGAAGTCGGGGCACATTCACCGCGCACTCGAACTTGTCGTCAAGTGGATTGACGACAAAAAAATACCAAACTTAAAAAAAGAAGTTTTTGAAGAACCTGGGCGCACTCCACTTCTACTTCTCGATTTGCCAGGCGATTATGAATATCAAGTTCTTATGTACGGACACCTCGACAAGCAACCTGAAATGACCGGCTGGTCTGAAGGCCTCGCGCCCTGGAAGGCTGTTCGCCGCGAAGATAAACTCTACGGCCGTGGCGGCGCCGACGATGGATACGCCGTATTTGCTAGCATCTGCGCCATTGAACATCTCATCAAGAGTAAATCAAAACGTCCACACATAAAAGTGGCCATAGAATTTAGCGAAGAAAGCGGATCAACTGATTTGCCTCACTATTTTGAATCACATGCTCAAGAATTTGGGACACCCGATTTAATTATTTGTCTCGATTCTGGCGCTGGTAATTATGATCAGTTTTGGATGACCACTTCTCTTCGCGGACTTATCACTGGCAATCTGAACGTACAAGTTTTGAATGAAGGCGTTCACTCTGGAGACGCCAGTGGCGTTGTACCATCTTCATTTCGTGTGGCGA
>JAGRAK010000170.1 GCA_020434645.1 Bdellovibrionales bacterium
CTATCCTTAAAAACTCACCTATTCAGATGTTAGATGAAGCGACATCTAGTTTAGATTCGGTCACTGAGAAGTCAATTCAGGGAGCATTTGAAATTCTAATGAAAGATAAAACTGTTATTGTCGTCGCACATCGACTTTCAACAATTTCACATCTCAATCGAATTTTAGTATTTGATTCTGGTAAAATTATTGAAGACGGCACACATGATGAGCTTTTGGCAAAAGATGGTCATTATGCTTTACTTTGGAAAATGCAAGCTGGTGGGTTTTTGCCCACCCAGCTTGATTCAATTGAGAAAGTCGAGATTGTAACCAATTAAATAATTTTAATGAACGGTATTTGACTCATACCAAATGGCAGAGTTTTCGCTTCTCGCAGCATCTATCTCTTCACTTGTGGCTTCGCGAGCGGCAGTGGCTTCGATTTCAAAAATTAAATCTTGCCCGGCAAGTGGGTGATTGCCATCTAAAGTAACCGAGTGACCAGTCACATGAACAACGCGAAACGAGCGAGGTTGTCCGTTTGTCACAAAAACAACTTTTTCACCAACTTTCATTGGCTCGCCATGGCTCATTTCTAGCTCTTCAAAATTTCGAATAATGACGAGCTCGGGGTTGTACAGCCCGTATGCGCGTTCGGCATTAAGATGGATTCGTCGTTTTTCGCCTTTTTTTAAATCGCGCATCTCTTCAACTAATGCGGCTAGTGAATTTGTGTCACTTTGGCAGTCATTAATTACGTTTTGGTTATATGTCTTGCCAATAACCTGGCCAAACTTGTTCTTTAAAGTACAATGAAACGAAACGACTTGAACGGTCATGGTCATCTCCTTGTTGTAAAGTCAGTGGTTCTAAATATTCCGTGCGAAATTCAGTACTTATGTAAGCAGGTCTCACATTGAGTTGTGAGCAGTAACTAGATAGATCTCAGTATACGTTAACTTATCGGTAGATAAAAGTTTTTGATTAAATTATTAAAAAAATGTTAATCATTCGTAATATCAGGCACTTACGGTAATTTTTGGATTATATTGCATTCTGATACAGCCCCTAGCTTATTATGAAGCACCGTGTTACTCTCCGCGCACCTTATAAAAACGGAGAACAAGTGAATTCATTTACTGATTTAAAATTAAGCCCAGAATTAACCAAAGCTATAACCGAAATGGGGTTTGAAAAGCCAAGTCCAATACAAATCCAAGCCCTCCCGATTTTGTTGGGTGATGCAACTGACTTTATTGGTTTAGCGGCAACGGGAACGGGCAAAACAGCGGCATTTGGTATTCCGATGCTTGAACAAATCGTAAAAACTAAAAAATGTGTTCAGACACTTATTATGTGCCCAACGCGAGAGTTGGCGTTACAGGTTTCAGGACAAATTAATTTACTCGGAAAATATAAAGGGATTAAGGCGCTGCCGATTTATGGTGGAGCTAATTACAGCGACCAAATTAATGGTTTGCGTGATGGCGCAAAGGTCGTTGTGGGGACTCCTGGTCGACTGATTGATCACTTGGAGCGCGGCACTCTCAATTTACAAGATGTGAAAACAATAATTTTAGATGAAGCTGACGAGATGATCTCTATGGGCTTTAAAGAAGATCTCGAAAAAATTCTCGAAGCTTCGCCACGAGAGACAAGTAACATTTGGCTCTTTTCAGCAACTATGAGCCGAGAGGTTCGTCGTGTTGCCGATACATATTTAGTCAAACCGCAACAGGTGCAGGTCAATCGCACCGAGATGTTGTCTCAGACTGTTGAGCAAGTTTATTATCGGGCTCGTGAGTCTGATAAGCCAGAAGTGCTTTGTAAGTTAATCGAAGCCGCAGACGATTTTTACGGGCTAGTTTTTTGTCAAACAAAAGCACTTGTTACAGATCTTTCTCAGTATTTGACGAGTCGAGGATATAAAGTTGACTGTTTGCATGGAGACAAGTCGCAAAATGAACGTGAGCGCACGATGCAGGCTTTTCGAAATAAAAAAATAACAGTATTGGTTTGCACTGATGTCGCCTCCCGTGGGCTTGACGTAAAAGATGTCACGCATGTTGTGAATTATTCGCTACCCCGAGAGCTTGATGTCTATGTTCATAGAATAGGGCGAACGGCTCGTAGTGGTAAGTCTGGTTTGGCAATCAGTCTGGTGACACCGAGTCATCGTGGACTGATCGGTCGCATTGAGGCCATGACAAAAAGTAGAATGACAGAAGGCAGAATACCTTCGCGTAAAGATGTTGGCGCTAAAAAAATTGGTAAAATGCTCACTCAGTTTCAAGATCAGAAATTTTATCAGCGAGCAGTAGAGCTGCTAAGCCCAGAATGGCAAGCGTCTATCGCAGCTATGAATTCTGAAGAAATAGTGGGGCGTTTCTTAGCGTTGATGTCACCCGAAATATTTGAAGATCAAGAGCGTACGAAACCTCTTCAAGCTCCTGTTTTAACTGACTCACGGGGCAATGCCTTGCCAGCAGCACATCGAAGAGATGATAGTCGTGGTAGAAGTGATGGCCGACGCAGCGAAGGTCGTCGAGACGACAGGCGTGGTGCTCGAAAAAATGATCGCGATTCGCGCCGACGTAACTTTGATGCAAACCAGAACTGGAAGCAAAATAAAGCGAATGATAAACCAAAAGGCGATAGACCAGTTCACAGATGATCAGCGAATTGCATGGGCTCTCCTTGAGAGCCGCGAAAATGTCTTTATAACGGGCGAGGCCGGTAGCGGTAAAAGCTATGTCATCCGTCAGTTCATGAAATCAAAAGATCTTAAAAAATTTCCAGTTTTAGCTAGCACAGGAGCGGCGGCAGTTCTTGTTGGCGGGCGTACATTTCATAGTTATATGGGTTTAGGTATTATGGAGGGTGGTGTAGATGCCACTGTGATACGGGCATTAGAAGACAGGCGAGTTCGAAAACGGCTTGTTGAGGCTGAGGGCTTTATTGTTGATGAGATATCAATGCTGTCAGGGCCGACACTGCAGGCCGCTGAAAAAATATGTCAAATGGCACGCTCGAGTTTAGAGCCCTGGGGTGGGTTAAGGGTGATAGCCGTCGGTGACTTTGCACAGTTGCCGCCAGTGCAGCAGGGGCGCGAGCCACGTATGTGGGCATTTCTTGACCCTGTATGGAGGAGATCCAATTTTAAATCAGTAGTGCTTCGGCAGAACATGCGCAGTGGGGATAGTGAGTTTTTGGAAATATTAAATGATATCCGCCGCGGCCAAGTGAATGATCGCGTCGAATCTTTTTTAAATCGAAAGCAGCTCGATGCCGATGATTTATTTGAGGGTACGCGACTTTTTCCGAGACGTAATCAAACCGACGCCTACAATTCAAGAGAGTTAGAAAAATTACCTGGTGAAATGACTTGTTTTCCGGCTTCTTATTCTGGAAATGAAAAATCTGTTGAGCAACTAAAAAAACATTCACCGTTGCCAGATGAACTTTATTTGAAAGACAATGCGCTTGTTATGCTCAGGCAGAATGACCCGAAATTAAGATGGGTCAATGGGAGTACGGGGTACATTCGGCAAATTCAGACCGATCAACTCACTATAGAATTATTAACTGGAAGAGTTATTACTATAGAGCCAGTGAGTTTTTCGTTGATGAATGCAGAGGGCTCCACAATGGCTTCTGTTACAAATTTTCCTATCACTTTGGCGTATGCCGCCACTATTCATAAGGCGCAAGGGATGACGCTTGATCGATTGATGGTGAACTTGAATGCTCTTTGGGAGCCAGGCCAAGCCTATGTGGCGTTAAGTCGAATTATAGACCCAGTGCATTTACGTATTGAAGCTTGGCAGCCACAATCAATAAAAGCAGATCCTGTAGTTGAAAATTTTTATCAGAGTTTGTGACGTTCGTCTTCAAGCTTCAGCCACTCGGCTTCGAGTTCTTGAATTTTTATCGTATTTTCAGCAAGTAAATTTACAAATTCAGTCGATTGAGTGGGGTCACCAGAAACTATCTGATCATTGAGCTTAATATTCTCTTTTTCTAAATTAGCAATTTTAGTTTGGCACTGTTCAAGTTTCTTCTCTAGAGATCGGAGCAGTTTGGCCTGCTCTTTGGGGTTATTTTTAACAGGGGCTGGGCGATCTTCTACGTCGGCGGCAAAAGACTCTTCTTCAACTTTGGAGTTCGCAAGATTTTGTTGAAGACTCCAAACGTATTCGTCATATGTGCCGGGGTATAAATGTACATGGCCTTTTGAAACTTCGAGTATTTTTGTACCCACCCTTCTAATAAATCCACGGTCATGGCTGACAACAATAAGTGTTCCCTTATAACTGTTGAGCGCTTGAGTGAGGGCTTCTACGGTTTGAAAGTCTAAGTGGTTTGTCGGTTCATCAAGAAGTAAGAACGGAACTTTTTGTAGTAAGATACGCCCAAGCGCAACGCGAGATTTTTCTCCACCCGACAAAACTTTTATTTTTTTTTGTATTTGATCAGAAGAGAATAGGAGTGAGCCAGCCATATTGCGTATTTCTTGGGGCGTTGTGGCGGTTGTCGTGACCTCTTCAAGAGATTCATAAATTGTATGGGCTGGATTCAACACCTCTACAACATGTTGATTGAAAATGGCCAATTCAACTTGATAGCCCAATTCACGGGTGCCTTTGGTTGGCGCGAGGGTTCCGGCGATACCTTTTAATAGAGTTGATTTTCCGGCTCCGTTGAGTCCGACAACGGCGACATGATCACCTCG
>JAGRAK010000171.1 GCA_020434645.1 Bdellovibrionales bacterium
CACTTAAGACATCAATTTTCATTAATGCCAAATTTGTAATTCCGTTTATGCGAAGAGCATATCTTAATGCCACAAGGTCAAGCCAACCGCAGCGGCGTGAGCGCCCTGTTGTGGCTCCAAACTCTTGCCCAACAGCACGTAAGCGTTCACCATTTTCATCATCAAGCTCTGTCGGAAAAGGCCCTGAGCCCACACGAGTTGTGTAGGCCTTTGTGATGCCGATCACTTTATCGATAGCGCCAGGCCCGACGCCAACGCCCACGCAGGCTGAACCTGAGAGAGTGGAGGAGCTTGTCACAAATGGATAAGTGCCATGAAGTAAATCAAGGAGTGTGCCTTGAGCACCTTCAAAAAGAATTTTTTTATTTTGTCGCAAAGCCTTATGCACAACAAGGGATGTGTCACGACATCTAAACGGAGCCAGCTTTTCGGCGGCTTTTAATGCGCTCGCCAGAACATCTTGAATGTCGGCTGGTTTTTGTTCATACATTTTTTCTAACAAAAAGTTTTTTTCTTTAAGTGATGCTTCAAGTTTTGCTTTTAAAGTATCAGTATTAAATAAATCTCCGAATAAAATCGCCTTTCGTGATGCGCGATCTTCATACGCAGGGCCGATGCCTTTACCGGTAGTGCCAATTTTTTCAAGGCCTGCCGCTTTTTCGCGAGCTTGGTCTAATTGGCGATGATAAGAAAGTAAAACTGTAGCTGAATCTGATATCAAAAGTTGTTTCGGATCTTTTAAAAGTCCATTTTTTTGTAAAGCCAAAATTTCTTCGGCTAATTTTTCAACATCTAAAACAACACCCGCACCAATTACGCAAATGGTGTTGGGATGTAAAATTCCTGAGGGGACAAGATGCAGAACAGTTTTTTTACCGTCTACAACCAGCGTGTGGCCAGCGTTTGCGCCACCTTGGTAGCGCACCACATAGTCTGATTGCGATGAAAAAACATCGACAACTTTCCCTTTTCCTTCGTCGCCCCATTGGGAGCCAATAACAATTATTCCAGGCATAGCTCGCTACTCAATCACAAAGCTATTGCGATTGCATTCATTGAAGCGGCAAGTTATCAGAGATTTCGCCAGTATTTATAAAGGTGATTAATTTTTGTGCAGCAAGCATAGAGGCCTTTATATAGGCCTCTTCAGTGTGGGCTCCAATATGGGGAGTTAGAAGCACATTGGGGAGCTTACGTAGTCTTGAATCTCGGGCGAGGGGCTCGTTTTCGAAAACATCAAGGCCGGCGCCAATGATTTGGCCGGATTCAAGGGCGGCTATCAAAGCCCCCTCATCCACTACGCGACCTCGAGAAGTGTTAATGAATATTAATCCATCATGAGCCAGTTCTAATGTCTCAGCCCGTATGTATCGTCTTGTTTCTTCATTGAGTGGCACATGCAGGGTCAAGATTTCGGCCTGGGCAAAGACTTCGCTTAAACCAAAGCGTTCGAGCCCCAATTTTTCAAACACTTTGTCATCTTGGTAGGGGTCAAAAGCAATAACGTGAGCGCCGAAAGCCTGTAGAAGTTCAGCCACACGCGAGCCCACGCGCCCGAGTCCAATGATACCCACGGTTTTACATTTGAGTTCAAAGCCTGATTTTAACTCGTCCTTCCAGCTGCCTTCGCGTAGAAGGCGTGCGGATTCATTCAGACGTCTTAAAACCCCAAGCATTAATAAAAGTGTATGTTCAGCTGCGCTTTCAAAGTTGGCATCAGGAGTGAACATCACCGTGATATTTTTTTTGCGCGTGAGTTCAAAATCAATATGATCAAATCCACTGGTCGCCGTGATAATCACTTTGAGGTTGGGGGCGGCTTCAATGAGTTCTTTATTAATTTTTGTGCGACTACGAATGAGAAGAGCTGTCGCCTTATTTAAAAGTTCGCGAGTGGGGAGGTTTTCAGTTTGAATCACATCCCCTGAGATTTGTGAACGAATGAACTCTATTGCCTCAAGAGTAAAGCGATCGGCAACGAGCACGCACTGAGAGTTTTTGAGAAGCCCCGTCATTGGAGATATTTCTTTAAGACTTCATTTGCTGAATCTAAATTTTCTCGGTGAAGAGTGTAACCTTCGCCGGCATTTAAAGAAAAATCTCGCAAAGAGTTATAGAGAATGTCAAAAAGAGCGAACATGTCTTCATTGGTTATGTAACCTAGGTGACCCACTCGTAAAATTTTACCTTTTAATTGCTCTTGTCCGCCCATAAGAGTCAGGTTGTATTCTTTTTCAATGTGAGTGCGCAGCTTTTGACTGTCAACTCCAGGTGGAGTGAGTAAAGCTGTCACCGAAGGGCTTGGTGATTTTGAATAAACAGTAAGGCCAAGATGTGAGGCGGCCTCGCGTGTGGCTTGAGCTAGTGTTTGTATACGGGCTAGGGTTTTCATTTTATTTTGGCCTGTTAAGTGATCAAGTGCCACATCAAGCGCGCGAATAAGCGGAACGGCCGAGCTGAAATGTGTCTCACCTTTTTCTAGACATTTTTGTTCACGCTTTAGATCCCAATAAAATTTAGGCAGGGTTGAGCTTTCATAAAATCCCCAAGCCTTTTTTGATAGAGCAATAAAGCTGAGGCCGGTGGGTAGCATAAAGGCTTTTTGCGATCCGCCGATGACGACATCAAGCCCCCAGTCATCCATTTCAAGCATCATTGCGCCAACGGCAGTGATGGCATCGATCATGAATAAAGTTTGTGGCCTTTGTTTTATAATGGTGCCCAGTTCTCGAATGGGATGAACCGTTGCGGTGCTGGTCTCACAAGCTTGTGTGAGTACGGCTTTTATGTTTTTATTTTTTGAAAGTTCGGCTTCAACTACACTCGGGTCTACGGCTTCTCCCCACGAGACATTGATTAAATGAGTTTTTAAGCCAAACGTGCTGGCCATTTCAGCCCAGCGCTCACCAAACTTACCCGAGACGATGCAGAGAACTTCATCCCCGGGCGAGAGCGTGTTGACTAGAGCAGACTCCATGGCGCCAGATCCAGTGGCTGTGTGTATAAAAACAGATTCACGGGTGGCAAAGGTCTCTTTTAGTTTAGTTGTCACACTCTTTAGACAGCGCTCAAACTCTGGGGTGCGGTGGTGAATCATGGGCTCGCTTAACGCACGCTCGACATCAGGGTGAAGGGGGACTGGGCCTGGAGTCAATAGTCGATATGGGTTTTTGTGCTTAAAAAACATTCATATTATATACTGCAAAAACGGGTGTTGAGTCAGCCGCTTTTCTTATGCTACGGTTAATTCGTGCCCAATATGAAAATTAAACTTCAATTTTTCAAATTTATTTGTGTGCTCGCGCTGCTTGCCTCGGCGGCCGGAGTGTCAGGTTTATTTTTAACAGGGTGTGCTTATCGTTTCGGGTATATGCAGCGGGATTTACCAGGTGGTTATAAAGAGGTGGCTATACCCGTCTTTCAAAATAAGACCGGTCAAGTGGCGATAGAAGGTTATTTTACCAATGAGCTCATTCGGCAATTTAGTCGGTCGCAAGTGGCAAAGGTAGCTGATCCAGATCATGCTCCCGTCACGATTGAAGGTAAAATTAATTCAGTAGAATTCATTCATCGTGGTCAGGTTGATGGTAATAACCCCGGTGACTCGCAAGTGAGAAATCCTGAGAATACAGTTCTTACGCTTGAGTATCGAGTGCTTGTCAATGCAACTGTTTTATTGCGTCGAAATTCAGATCAAAAAGTATTATGGCAGGGCGCATTTGATAATGAAAGTGTTTACTCGGCACCTCAGGTGGGTATTAAAATAGCCAATTCAGTCAACCCGCTCTACAACAACTCAGCTCGGGTAGATGTAATTGCGCGTATGGCTCGCGACATGATGGCTGAAGCCCATGATAGAATGACGGAGAATTTTTAAATGGCAGAGACAGACTGGGACTTAAGACGACTTCAACTGAGCTTAGATAAAAAGGCCCCAGCGTCTGTATATTTTCTGTATGGAGAAGAGACTTTTTTACTTGATGAGGCCTTGAAGGTTCTTAAGGGCAAGGTTTTGGTCGAAGGAGCGCAAGATTTTAATTTTGATTCATTTATGGCGCCAGAAGTGACAGCCGGCCAAGTGCGTGATGCGGTTGAAACTCTGCCTGTTATGAGTGATCGTCGTCTTGTCATATATAAAAATGTCGACAGTATTAAAGATGATGCATGGGCAGAGCTTGATCCTGTAATAGACAACCCCATTGATAGTGCCACTTTGGTTTTGGTTGCGAGTAAAATTGATAAGCGAAAAAAATATTTCAAAAAATTAAAATCAAATGCGGTATTTGTTGGTCTTAAAAAGCCATTTGATAATCAGATCCCCATGTGGATTGATTACATCGCTTATTTAAACGAAGTGAAACTGACAAGTGAGGCTACGGCGGCCATTCAAGAACTTGTGGGTACGAATTTAAGTGAAGTAAATAATGAAGTTATAAAAATAAAGCAATTTATTGGCGCCAAGAAAAAAACCATCGATCTCGATGATGTTTTGAAGGTTGTCTCTCGGGCGCGTGTAGAAAGTGTCTTCAGTCTCACCGATGCGATCGGTCGCCGTGATCGAGCGCAGGCTCTTGTTTGTCTTGCGAATTTACTCGAGCATGGTCAAAATGAAATGGGTGTTGTGTCGTTAATTCATCGTCAAATACGAATACTCGCCTCAATTTATGAAGGCAAAAAAGCCGGTCTTAGCGGGCTTCGACTCTCAC
>JAGRAK010000172.1 GCA_020434645.1 Bdellovibrionales bacterium
ATGCCTTACATAAACCAAAGAGATTCTTTGGAGCGGCTCGAAACATTGAAGAGGGCGGCAGCTTAACTATTATTGCGACAGCTCTTATCGATACGGGCTCTCGAATGGATGAAGTGATTTTCGAAGAATTTAAAGGAACTGGTAATTCAGAGATTCATTTAGACCGCAAGCTGATGGAAAAACGAATATTCCCGTGTATGGACATTAACAAGTCTGGCACTCGCAAAGAGGACTTGTTGATGAAAAAAGAAGACCTCAATCGACTCTGGATATTGCGCAAAGTGTTGGCCCCAATGAATGTTGTGGATAGTATGGAGTTCTTGCTGGATAAAATGAAAAGCACGAAAACCAATGTGGACTTCCTTAAAGGGATGGGCGGCTAGCAAATAGCTGAAATTATTATTGTTTTGTTGGCTCCCGTTAGAGCCTAAGGCAAAACAAAAACCAACGACGCATCGCGCATCGGGTGTTGATAAGTATGTGGAGATTGAAGATTTCATCAATATTTATGAGCTAAAATGTTTAAAAAACTAGAAGATGTAGAAAAGAAATTTGAACATTTAGGCCAAGACTTACAGGCTCCTGGCGTAGCTGACGATCAAAAACGCTACCGCGCCTTGATGAAAGAGTACGCAGACTTAGAGTCTATTGTTGTTCCATTTCGAGAGTATCGGCGCCTTACAAAGAGCATCCAAGAGAATATTGAACTTCTTGAGGCTGAGAACGACGAAGAGATGCGACGTTTGATTAAGGCCGACCTCACTCAAATTGAAAAAGATAGAGATGAACTCGAAGCTCAGCTTAAGATTTTGCTTCTTCCGAAAGATCCTAAAGATGACCGTGATGTTATTATTGAGATTCGAGCTGGAGCTGGCGGAGATGAAGCGAGCCTCTTTGCAGAGCAGCTATTTCGTGCGTATACAATTTTTGCTGCCGAAAAAAACTGGAAGGTATCAGTGATGTCCACCTCTCCCGGAAATGTTGGTGGCTATAAAGAAGTTATTGCCACAATTTCTGGAGATAAAGTTTATAGTATTATGAAATACGAAAGTGGGGTTCATAGGGTTCAACGTGTCCCCAAAACAGAAGCTCAGGGGCGGGTGCATACGTCAACAATAACCGTAGCAGTGATACCCGAAGTTGATGAAATTGATATTCAAATAAATGCTAAAGACTTAAGAATTGATACTATGAGAGCGAGTGGTTCTGGAGGCCAATCAGTCAACCGCACAGATTCAGCGGTTAGAATCACACACTTGCCAACAGGGCTTTTCGTCGCCTGCCAAATTGAAAAATCACAACATGGTAACAGGGATCGCGCGATGAAAATGCTCCATGCGAAACTTTTGGCCATAGAAGAAGAAAAAGCGAGCAAAGAAGCTTCTGATACGCGGCTCTCACAGATTGGTACGGGTGACAGGTCAGAACGAATTCGTACTTACAATTATCCACAGTCTAGAATTACAGATCACAGAATTGGTTTCACCACACATCAACTGACAGATGTAATGGCTGGTAAGTTTGAAATTGTGGTTGAACCGGTTATAACATTCTTTCAAGCCGAAGCCCTTAAGCAGCAAACGGCACGATGACAATCGGAGAAATTTTTCGACAAACTTATATTAACCTAAAAGATGCTCAGGTTGACCAGCCACATCTTGAAGCGGGTTGGATTATAGAAAAATATGCTCATATTGATTCAGCAGAGCGTATAAAAAACGCTGACAAAGAAATAGAAACGACAGCTATACAATCTATTGAAGAAGCTATTGCTCGGCGAAAAACGGGCGAGCCATTGGCCTATATATTCGAAGAGTGTGAGTTTTATAGTTACCCATTTTATGTAAATAAAAATGTTTTGATTCCGCGTCCTGAAACCGAACAGCTTGTCGACTGGGCGTTGAAATGGGTTGAGTCTAATAAGGCACAGAAACAAATTGAAATTTTAGATTTGGGCACGGGATCAGGTTGTTTAGGATTAACGTTGATTAAAGAAATACCGACTGCGCGATTAACCGCTGTGGATATTTCTAAAGAAGCACTTAGTGTAGCACGACGAAACGCAGAGTTATTAAAGGTTTCAAATAGAGTCGAGTTTATAAATCTAGATGCCGCTCGCGCCGAACACTTAATGAATCAGTTTGATCTTATTGTTGCCAACCCACCGTATATTGCTAAAGAAGACGCAACTGTAGAATTGAATGTTAGAAAGTTTGAGCCCAATATGGCCTTGTTTTCTAAAGACAACGGGCTATTTGACATACAGAGTTGGCTAAAGGCATCGTCGTCGCTATTAAAAGAAAAATCAGCTATTGGCTTTGAAATCGGTTCACAACAAGGAGAGCCCGTACTGAAGTTGTTTCGTGACCTGAACATATTTTCGCAGCAATATGGTTTGAAAGATTACGCAGGACATGACCGCTTTGTGTGCGGAGAAATAAACTAAAGGGATATTTATGGATTCAATGTTAGTAAAAAGCGGTCATCAACTAAACGGCGAAGTTGCTGCCAGTGGTGCTAAAAACTCTGCCCTGCCGTTACTGTTTTCGACATTGCTCGCTGAAGGTGAGCATGTCTTTCACAATGTACCCAAGCTAAAAGATATTGATTCAACCTGCCAGCTACTTAACTTGTTTGGTTGCGAGACCCAACATGATGGTCAAGTTTTAAGAGTTAAAGTGAATAGACTCAAATCACAACTAGCCAATTATGATGTGGTTAGAAAAATGCGGGCTAGTATTTTATGTCTGGGTCCTCTAGTTGCTAAATATGGAGAGGCGCAAGTGAGCTTGCCAGGTGGATGCGCCATTGGCACAAGACCAATTGATCTGCACTTAGAAGGGATGGCCGCTCTGGGCGCAGAAATTACACAAGAAAGTGGATACGTAGTTGCAAAAACTAAACAGCTTATCGGTGGCGATATTTTATTTGAAACTGTGACTGTGGGCGGAACAGAAAATATTATGATGGCAGCGTCTTTGGCTAAGGGAACGACTCGAATTGAAAATGCAGCCAAAGAGCCTGAGATCGTTGATCTTGCGAATTATTTAAATAAAATGGGCGCTAAAATCACTGGTGCGGGCACAAGTATTCTGACTATTGAAGGTGTTAGTGAATTAAAACCAGCAGAGCATCATGTTATTGCCGATAGAATAGAGGCCGGGACACTGCTCATTGCGGGGGCGATCACGGGTGGCGAGGTGACAGTAACAAAATGTCACCCAGAGCATCTCCCGGCATTAATTGAAAAAATGCGCGAAAGTGGTTTTAAAATTTCTCATGATAAAAACTCAATTACTGTTCATAAATGTAATTCGTGGTCTGGAGTAGATATAACAACGGCACCACATCCTGCGTTCCCCACTGATTTACAAGCACAATTTATGGCCTTGATGACACAGGCTGAAGGTACCAGCGTCATATCTGAAACCATTTTCGAAAATCGATTTATGCATGTGCAAGAGCTTATGCGATTGGGAGCAAATATCACTCCTAAAACACGAGTGGCCGTTGTCAGAGGTAATCGTGGTCAAATGCAGGGCGCGCCGGTTATGGCGACAGACTTGCGGGCTAGCGCTTGCCTGGTGCTTGCAGGACTAGTGGCCAAAGGCGAAACTAAAATTGGCCGCATTTATCACTTAGATCGTGGTTATGAACGCCTAGAAGATAAGCTGAGCACCTTGGGCGCACAAATTATGAGAGTGCAATAAGCCATTAGAATTAATTTATAAACTCATTTTGATTTCGATATAAAAAAACCCGAGCTTCAGGAGGGGCCGTCAGCTCGGGTCACAATCATCACTGCAAGATAATTCGTTTGGGAGGGATTAAAGTGCAGTAGTGTTAATTCCAGTTACAATAATAGTTTGCGGTGTCGTCGCCATAGGTTTTAGCGATGTACCTGGAGTATGGTACTTGACCATGTGTCCTTGTACTTCTACGTGTTGCCCTACAAATGGCGCGACATTAATAAAGGGGCTATTTAAATGCAGAACTTCGTTTGAAGGAAGTACGATCGTAGCACGGCCATCGTTTTCGACGGCCAATACGGCACCGACAGCATGGTGAGTAGCATATGGCCTTACAAGTGGAGTTTCACCAAATGCGACTGTCGCAATTTCAGAGCCATCTTGTGTAATAAGTTTGTAAGTGGCCTCAGGGTCTAAATTAAGTTCAACAATATTATATTTGAGAGATCGTATATCAAAGGCGAGTTGGTAGGCGCCACCAATGGCCATTGTGCAATTTTCAGAAAAGTCAGAACCGACAACAGTTACCATGAGGACGTTGCTTAATTTTGTGGCAGAAAGCTTAGGTTGTGGGGAGACCACACACTGCGTCGGCAAGTAGCCCATCAACTCTAAAGTCATAGACTCATTGTCATAGTTCATATTCGTCATTGGAACAGAAACAATTCGAGGTTGAATTTCAGCTTTTGCAAAAATAGATAATGTTAAAAGAGCAGAAAGTGTAACTAAAAAAATAATTTTATTCATGAAGTTCCCCCGAACTACAGTTATCATTAGCAAATGTGATGCCAGTTATAAAATATGGTCAGGTGTAATGTGTTGATATTAGGCGACATAATGCCTAGCATAAAACTGATAACTGGCATCACATTTGCTAATGATAACTGTAGTTCGGGGGAACTTCAGTTATCATTAGCAAATGTGATG
>JAGRAK010000173.1 GCA_020434645.1 Bdellovibrionales bacterium
AAGTTGCACGACGAGTTCTGACTGCGTCAAACCCAGTTGTGTTCCTTTTTGCAATTCATCAGGCGACACTCCAGAAAAAACCGCAGGTACAATTCCGACAGCTGTAAATGCCGAGAAGCGCCCGCCTACATCTTTTGGGTGAGCGAGCATTGAAATTGAATGCTCTTTTGCCCAACTGTACAAAGAACTCGCTTTTTCTTCAGTTATAACTGAAATCGCATCGCTTAATTTGCGCTTACGTTTTGTGAGCTGACTTTGTAGAATATCAATTATGCACGCAAGCTCTAATGTACCACCACTTTTAGAGATAAAAAGAAAATGCGAGTGATCTAAGTACTGCTCATTTGACAATACCTTATCTACTGTATCTGGGTCTGTATTATATAAAAATAAAACACGTGACGAATCGCCCAGGCTTTCGACAAGACACTTGCCGCCGAGTGCACTGCCACCCAATCCAACGACGATTAGGTGCTTTGATTTTTTTTTAAGTTGATTTGCAAACTCCACTGCCGAAAGCCAATTTTCATTACGAAGCGGCAGCTGCGTGAAACCGAGATCTTGTCTCGCAATAAGCTTATCCCAAGCCTGCATAGCTAGTTTATGTTTTTCAGCACTGGCATTTTTAGAGGCGAAAAAGTGTATCATCTTTTATTTGATGTATATTTCTGACGGGCTTCAAGTGCAGTTAAAAAAGCAGCATAACTCCAAGTGAGATCCTCTGCTGAAAGCATGTAACCGCTTTGCTTATCCATTTGCTCTGACATATGACCTTTGCGATGAGCATGAAATGCTCCGCGCTTCATATAGCCATCTCCTTTTGCACGGTCACCTAAACGATAATAATACTCGGCAAAGGCAAAGGTCGCGAGAAACCAGGGATTCCCGTTGTAATATGTATCTTCTGGGTAACGCCCGATTGAGGCACCCAAGTCACTAAATCTTCTATTGATTGGGTAAATAGAATTAAAACTCTGTTCAATTTTATTTATAGTACTCATTACAACTTGGTCATTTAAATTCAAAATGGGCTTACGTGTAGTGTGTAGAAGCGCCAGAAGGCTGGCCACATCTAGCCCAGAATCTTTATACCAAATACCATCAACACGATTTGTATTTTCAATAATTTGCTGCCGTTGAACGTTGACGTGATCTAGAGCTAAACTTTGCGCTATTTGAGCTTGAGTCGAATACCAACCTGATCGGCCATAATCACCTAGTGCGGCTGCCAAATCACTCCCCAAGAGCAAAGCTTCACGACAAGCCACACGGGTATAAAAATGATCGCCCTTAATTTCTTCCCATAAATCAAATGAAGGCACACTGACTTGATCGCCCGTATAATATAAGTCATTCATAATGACCGGCCATAATTTACTCTTCACAACTTCTATTTGACCATTGCCTATTAGATAATAGGCAAATCGTATCAAAAGTGATGCTCGTAGTGCTGGCCCGTCATTTTGTGGGCGCCCCCAAGGCTCTTGATTAGGAAAGCCATCAACATCATATCTCGGCTCTCCCAAACCTGATAGCGCGGGAATATGCTGACCGTATTCTGTGAAATGAACAAAGTCCCACATCAGCGCTTCAAGATTCGCATTCGATAAACGCGAAGGATACCCTTCAAGTCGTCTCATCCAGATATCCATGACCAGAGCACCATCACGCACCCAGTGATAATAGTAATTTGGATTATGTTTTGACGGTGAAGCGATGACCGCGCCACGTCTAGCGCGTTGAGGAGATATATTATCTAAAATTCTACTTTCTGCGAATTGACGTTCGTAATTTAACCAATCTTCAAAATGGTCACCGACTGCATCAACGTCTGCAAAGGCCGCAGAGCCTATGTTAAACGCTAAAAATAAAAATAAAAATTTGTGCATTTATTGACCCTATTCTGAGACTTTAGCCAATTCAAATAAAAAAGTTAAACCCGATCATAATCATCCTGAAACCGCTTAATGTCGTCCTCGCCAAAGTACTGCCCCGTTTGAACCTCAATAATGACGACCGGCACTTTACCTGGGTTTCGCAGCCGGTGTTTAGAGCCCCTCGGGATATAAATTTGTTCTCCGGGCTTAAACGCTATGGTTTTATCGTCCAATACGACCTCCGCGTTGCCACTTATAAATGTCCAATGCTCATCTCGCTTTTGATGCTCTTGATAAGACAATTGACGACCTGGCTCCACAATTAAACGCTTCACTTTATGATTGGCCTGGTCACTTAAAATTTCAAATCGGCCCCATGGGCGAACCTCAAAACTATGGCCATCCGCTTGCGGAAGCCTCGCCTCGCGCATCATCTCGACAAGTTTTTTAACATTCTGACTTTCTCCTCGTCTGGTCACCAGCAATGCATCGGGAGTGTCGACAATGATCAACTGGTCAACACCACTCACTCCTATGACCTTATCGTGGCTCGAATAAACAAAGTTATCAGCAGCATCAAAACTAAAAACATTAGCACTAGAGGAGATTTCAAGTTTTTCCTCTTGAAGTCGCGCCAGCTCGTCCCACGAGCCAACATCACTCCAACCGAAATCACCCGGAATGCACACAACACCGTCAGTTAACTTCTCCATGATCCCATAGTCGAGGCTTTGCGACATAAGATTTGAGTAAACACTTTTTAAATTGGATAGATCCGGCTTAATAGTCTTAATTCTCTTCCAAAGCTCAGGCATATGGATTTCAAATAACTTCGCAATATGATTCGCTTTAAAAAAGAATATCCCCGCATTCCAATAATGGTTCTTGGCCTCAAGAAACTTCTCTGCTGTTTCTATATTTGGTTTTTCACAAAATTTCTTAACAGGATAAGCCGGCATGGTCGTTTTTGAGGTTGAAATCGCCTGCGATCCCACTTCAAGATAACCATAACCCGTTGCTGGATAACGAGGCTGAATACCCAAAGTCACAACGTTATTATTTTTAGCTATTTCCTCTCCCAATGAGATCGCCTTTTGAAAGGTTCCCACATCTGTAATCAGGTGATCAGCGGGAAACACTCCCAACACCTCATCACCTAAATTTTGCTGTAGCGCATGGTGAACGACCAATGCTATTGCCGCGGCTGTATTTTTTGGTAATGGCTCTAGCAGAAGGCGATCTGTCGCAATACCCGACTGGGTCATTGCGTTATGAGTCAATGCCCCCATTGTCTGGAGCGTCACAATGTATGGAGTTCCGAAGGGGCGCAGACGTTCAATTGTGTTATTAAGAAACGACTGATCGAAAAATTCGCAAAACTGTTTTGGGTAGGACTCTCTTGAAACAGGCCATAAACGAGAACCACTACCACCAGATAAAATCACTGTAATCATTCATGTGATTTTGTAGACAAATTCAAGAAAATCAAAGACTATCTACTCGCTACAAAATACTATCGCAGCGCACAACCCTATCTCCTATTGGAGGATAATTTGAGCATTCCATTTATCGATTTAAAAACGCAGTATGCTGCTCTTAAACCCAAAATAGATGCCGGGATTTTTAAAATTCTTGATCATGGCCAATTTATAATGGGGCCTGAGGTCAAAGAATGTGAAGAGTCTCTTAAAAAATTTGTTGGAAGTAAACATGCCCTCACCTGCTCAAATGGCTCCGACGCCCTACAAATTGCTTTGATGGCTCTAGATATTGGCGCAGGCGACGAGGTCATAACCACTGCATTTTCGTTTATCGCAACAGCAGAAATGATTCTTATTCTCGGCATAAAACCCGTTTTCGTTGATATCGACCCTCATACTTACAATATAGATTGGCGAAAAATTGAAGCCGCTATAACACCAAAAACAAAAGCCATAATGCCTGTTTCACTTTTCGGGCAGCCTGCCGATTTTGACGAAATAAATGCCATTGCAAAAAAGAACAAGCTCTACGTTATTGAAGATGCTGCTCAAAGTTTTGGCTCACTTTATAAGGGTAAGCGAAGTTGCAATTTATCAGATATCGGTTGCACCAGCTTCTTTCCTGCAAAACCACTTGGCTGCTACGGTGACGGTGGGGCAGTTTTCACAAATGATGATCGTCTAGCCGAACTGATGACTTCTATTCGTGTACACGGCATGGGCGAACACCGATACCACCATCCTCGCCTCGGCATCAATGGTCGCCTCGACAGCATTCAATGTTCCGTACTCACCACTAAGCTAGAGCGATATCCATGGGAGCTCGATCAACGAGATCGAATTGCTCAGAATTACACGACAGCATTTAAGGAGCTGGCCACATTTGGCGTCAAAACTCCTATAGTTCGTGAACATAATAAAAGTGCATGGGCTCAATACACTCTCTCTGTACCTGATCGCACAAAGTTTCAATCTCACCTTCAAGCCAAAGGTGTGCCAACGGCAGTTCACTACCCCATTACAATGGCCGATCAGCCGGCATACCGCGAAACCTCGACTGTGCATGATATATCCAATGCTCGTCAGGCGGCTGATCATGTCGTGAGTTTGCCAATGTACCCTGACATGACAGAAGAGATTCAAAATCAAATTATAATGGCAGTTAAAAGCGTCTATTTATAAAAATGATTTTAGCAAAGAGAACCACAAAGATTTTAGATATTTTAAGATTATTAAATAACATGGAAGAGGAAACATGACACTTATACT
>JAGRAK010000174.1 GCA_020434645.1 Bdellovibrionales bacterium
TTGTTGAATTTATAGAGCACCTTTACAAATTACGCAAAAATGAGTTTAAATCTGAACATGTTGGTCGATTACGTAGCCTATACGCTGACGGCCAAAGTCTGCAAACCCAGTACAATACTTTAATTCTGCAAGAGACAAAAGATGGTAATTGGCAGCTCAACACGGGCAAAGTATTAAAATTAATTTCAGAAATCAGGACTGGATATGCATCCAAAACCAATATTAATGAAAACAAAATAGACTCCCCCACTAAAAACACACCCACTATCGCTGAAAAGATAGTCGCTGGTGAAACGCGAAACAAAGTCCATACAAATAAATATTTTCACTACACTGTCAATCAAGGTCTCAATCAGCCCAAAAAAAGTGAATTTAACTCTTGGGTCACTAATCAACTGGAGGGCAAAACACTCAAGACTTGCCCTGGCTATGACCAAAGGTCTGAATTCAAAAATACCGGATATGTTCAAAAAGATGAGCGCTTCCAGTTTATAGAAAATCGTGCCCATTATATTGATAACGCCAAATATGACGTACCTAGAACCGTACTGGAACACATACCGAATGAGCTCTACTGGCTACTTCAGCTGGCTGAACCCGACACAACAGAAGTTATTTATGACCCCAGCAATGAACTTTCGTTTTGTATTTACGAATTTGATATCAGTAATTTTACCCTTGAACGAGCTCATCGATATAAGCCCGATTTAGATTTTATATCCTTTAGTTATAATATTACCATTCAGGTAAATTTGACCCAGAAGCACTCACTTATAAGCGGCATGCCCCTCGTACCATTTGATACAAAAAATCCAACGCGCAAACTTTTTAAGGTCAAATTCACGGATAACGTCAGCACGGTCACTCACAGAAATAAATATAAAAAAATAGCTCAAAATATAATAAAAAATAGCATAGGCCCTGACTCAAATGTAGATACACTTTATAACACTTGCAAAAATCAGCATAATTACGATGACTACGTCTCATGGATATCTGGTTTACATGCAAGCCGAGAGCATAGCCGTTTCGGTAGCGACAACAACTGTGCCTGGATTAAAAAATATGGAAAGTCCGTAACATCCATTTCAGACGTAAGTTATAAGATTCTAGATTACCCCAAACCAGATACGGTAGATGTTGCGCCACTTAAAAAAATAACCCTTAAACAAAAAACTGAACTCGATTCAGAAGAAAAGAAGACCAGAGATTATCTGAAAATGTCGTTCTATCGTCTTAAAGAGTCCGAAATAAGAAAAGAAGCAAAAGAACGAATACTTGCTGATATCAAGCAAAACGAGTCTGGCCTTAGAATTCAGAAGTCCTACAAAGAGCTTCTTTATATCTTGGATTTCGGCCTTCGAACGAACCAAGAGCTTCAATCAAACTTATTGGAAGGACTATTCGCTGAATCAGGCATTCCTTCAATCGAGAGCAGTATAAATCTCTATTTTGATACGCCCGGCATGACAGCCCCTCAACTTTATGACGCCACTCTAACTCATATTCAAAATGCAGCCCAAAAACTTAATAAAATAAGTTATGACCAAAAATATCAGGATCTAAAGATTAACAACTCACTATTTTTAAGACAATCCATGGACACCATCGGTGAAACTATTAAAGACATCGAGCTGCGCAACGCTGACCACCCTCAATCCGCACTTGATACGGCCTGCGGCTATATTTTTGGTGTTCTCAATATGGAGAACAAAGTTTGCAAGTGAACATTTAGAACTCTTCAATCACACTCTGAGTTCGAAGCGATAGATACCGATCCTTGCCCCTAATAAGCTTTATCACATAAGGTATCGAGAGGTTTCTCTGCTCCAGTATAACAAGTGATTTTTTCTTAAGTTCAGAAGCGATCATATAGTCTGGCAAATACCCGGCGCCCATTCCGGCCAACACAAAATTTTGAATCACTCCCCAGCTGCCGATCTCCATTTTAACATTCAAAGATTCTTTATGTATGGCTTTATATTTCTTGTGCAGCTCTTTTACCTCAGACGTTCCTTCAACGGTAAAGACACCCTCACTCCTCCAGTTTTTAAGATAAGATCGGCTTTTCACCAGGTGAAAATGACCTTCTGATAATTTTGTACATTCAAATGGCGACAGGTCTACATTATCTAACACAATCCCAAAATCAATTTGATCGCCAATTAACCAATCTCTTACAAAAGACGTACGACCCAACATCAAATTTAAAGATATCTTTGGGTACTTTGCGTTTATGGACTTTATGGGTGAAGTTATAAAATCACAGCCCGCCATTGAACTGGGGCAAGCAAAGCGCACAAGACCCTCTGGCTCTGAGTTTTTAGCAACGGCGTCTTTTAGCTCTTCGGTTGCACTAAAAACTTTGAGACAATATGAAAATACAATTTCACCGGCATCTGTTAACTGAAATCGATTGCGCTCGTGAAGCACCAGCTCTTTATCTAAAATTGACTCTAAGTTTTGAATTCCTTTTGAAATGGCCGGTTGGCCTACAAAATTGGCCTCTGCCGCCTTAGACATTGAGCCCAGGCGGGCTGAATCATAAAAATACTTAAGGTGATGTAAATTCATATATTCCTTTTTGGCATTAACATAATGATTGTTATGAATTTTACTAATATTAATGTCAACACTAAATTGAGCTCCTAACCAATAAGGAGACTTTATGAAATTTTTTTTATTAACCCTACTCGCCTCACTTCAGCTTAATGCTCAGATCATTGAAACTCCCTCACTTGGCGATTGCTTGAAGCAAGCCAGCGCAAGTTCTGCTCAATATAAATCAGAAGAGGTCGCTTTTGTTTTTGATATCGACAATACCACTCTTATGCTTTTGAATGATCTCGGTTCGGTTCATTGGTTTCGTTGGCAATATGAACTTATTAAAAGCGGAGCAACAAAAAATCGTGTGGCGAACAACATATCTGAGTTGCTAGAGGCTCAAGGATGGATCTATAATTTATCAACTTCTCGCACACCCGAAACCAACACGGCCACGTGGCTCGCAAGTCTGCAGACGGCGGGGCATCCTGTATTGTTTCATACCTCAAGAAGCCCCAGCGCACGAAATAGCACTGAACGTGATCTAGAGCAAAATCATTTAATTCCTTTAGTTCGTGGAGTGGGCGCTCACGAAGGGCGACCCGGTACGTTTATATTTCAAGAATTATCAAAACAAAGACCCGTGAGCTTTCAAAACAGTGTCTATATGACAGATGGTCAAGACAAAGGCGTGTGGCTAGAAAAACTCTTTAATAAAATTGGGGTGCGTTACAAGCATATCGTTTTTGTCGATGATGAACTTAAGAATCTACAAAACGTAGAAAATGCTTTTAAAAATAAAATACCCCAAACTTTATGTCGCTACAGCCGACTTGATAGTCGCGTACAGGCATTCAATAACAGTAACAAACTCCCTGAAATTGAACTCTGGAGCAAGCTAAGTCGTATTATTCAGAAGCTTCATCATATTCAATAGATTTACCTTGCTACCGCCATGTGCCAATCGGTACCCTTTAAGTCGCAGTTTCAAACCTTAGCAGGAGCACAACATGAAAAAAATAGCGGTTATTGGCGGTACAAGAATTCCATTTGCAAGATCATTCGGCGCCTACTCAGGCCTAACAAATCAAGAATTGATGACGGCCACACTTCAAGCTCTAGTTGAAAAATTCAATCTAAAAAATCAAACTCTCGGCGAAGTCGCCTGCGGGTCTGTGATGTCACACTCTTCTGACTGGAGCTTCGCACGCGAATGCACAATGAGCAGCGGTCTTTCAGCTAACACCCCGGCCTACACAATCTCACAAGCCTGCGGCACAAGTCTTGAAGCTTCAATTTTAGTCGGCAACAAAATTGCCCTTGGCCAAATCGAAAGCGGCATCGCTGGTGGTGTTGACACCAACTCAGATTTGCCCGTTGTTTTTTCTCGCGAATTTGCTCATAAACTTTTAGCTCTGGCTCGCTCAAAATCATTTGCCGATAAACTTAAAATTATAGCCACTATTCGACCATCCGACTTTAAACCCATTACGCCAGCCGTTCAGGAGCCTCAAACAGGTTTATCAATGGGCGAAAGTTGTGAACTGATGGCTAAAACCTGGAAGATCGAACGCGTCAACCAAGATGAACTCGCTCTGGCCAGTCACATGAACGCTCTTCGAGCCTATAAAGAGAATTTTTATGATGATCTGATCACTCCGTTTCATGGTCTTACAAAAGACAATAATGTGCGTGAGTCGACATTAGAGAAAATGGCAAAACTTTCACCTGCTTTTGATCGCTCAGGCCAAGGCACACTGACGGCCGCAAATAGCTCAGCCCTTACTGATGGTGCCGCAGCCGTTCTTCTCGCAACTGATGAGTGGGCTCAAAAGCACAATCTTTCTGTTCAAGCCTACATCACCCATTCTGAAGTGGCCGCCGTTGACTTTGTAAAAGCAGAGGGGCTACTCATGGCGCCTGCCTATGCCGTTTCTCGTATGTTACAAAAAGCCAACTTGAAACTTCAAGATTTTGATTATTATGAAATTCATGAAGCCTTTGCCGCACAAGTGCTTTGCACTTTAAAAGCCTGGGAGTCTGATGAGTTTTGTCGCACAAAGCTTGGCCTCGGTCAGGCACT
>JAGRAK010000175.1 GCA_020434645.1 Bdellovibrionales bacterium
ACATTTAGGTGAAGAATTTGAGGGTACGGCGGTGCCACTTGAGAATGCGAGTTCAGTACAGTCACTTATGACGCCGGCATCTAATATTTGTGCTACGCGGGGGAACAAGTCTCGTGCGAGCATAGAAGATGAGGCCAAAACATAATCAGGCTTTTCTTGTGAAATGAGATCGGACATTAACTTAGAGTAAAGCTCTGGGTTGTAATTCTTTAAATTATCATCAGTGCAAATTAGTGCTTCAGTAGCACCCCAATTGCCGAGGTTGCAAGAGTGGCGTTAAGCGCATGCATTTTTGCGAAGAGCATTTTCAGTGGTACAAAGAAGGCCTTATAAATAAAAAGGGTCAGCGCCCAACAGATTTTGACAAAAAATACCAAAATTATATGCGTAAAAAAGCAGCTTAATTTAGTACATTATAATCAAACTGAGAATCAGACTGACTGTGAATACTCGAATAGCAAAGAGAGTGATGTTTTTCACTCTCTTTAGATCGGCTTAGTTTTATCTAAAATTAATTATGGGTCTTCATATTGGACGTATGTCTACTCATGAGAGCTTTAAGCGCATGTCTACTGCGCTATATTATGTGGCTTACATCTATTGAGCACTGAACTCATTAATCAAAACATAAATAAAAAGTGAGACAATCAATAAAACGCCCAAGGCGAAAAGGCACATAACGACTATATCAAGTAGTGACATAACTTGGCCTGTTGGTCTTTTTGGTTTTTTATTTGTCATAAGACACCGCATTCATCTATAAATATATGGTATTGCAAAAATCGGAGTGAAGCATGGGAAAAGGTTGGAAAAACGTCCATAAGGCAGCAAATGCGGCCGCGAAGGGCAAAATATTTACCAAATTGGCACGTGAGATATCTGTCGCCTCAAAATTAGGCGGTCCCGACCCTGAAGGCAACTCCCGGCTTAAAATAGCAATCGAGGCCGCTAGAAAAGAATCTTGCCCTAAAGACACCATCGAGCGTGCCATTAAAAAAGGGGCTGGCTTACTTGATGATGGCTCTATAATTGAAGAGTTGATGTACGAAGGGCAAGGCCCCTTTGGCGTGGGCGTTATTGTCGAGTGCCAAACAGATAATAAAAATCGTACAGTCAGTGAGCTTCGAAATATATTTAAACGTCATGGCGGCAGCCTGGGCGAGACAAATTCGGCGGCCTGGATGTTTGATCGCGTGAGTCTTGTGAGTGGCGTGAACGCCAATGTTAAAGATGCTGAAGAAGAGGCCATTGAAGCCGGTGCCAATGAAGTTGAAAAAAACGATGATGGCTCGTATTCATTTTATGGAGCACCATCAGATTTAGATACCATTCGCACCACCCTCTCTTCGCGCGGCTGGACTGTTGAAGAGGCGCAGCTTTCATTTTTACCTAAAAATAAAGCCGATATAAACGCTGAGCAAATGACTCAAGTTCAAGAGTTGCTTCAAGAGCTAGATGAATTTGACGATAGCCACCGGGTGCACGCGACCTTGTGATTGTTTTAGTCGCTAACACATATTCTATGGATATGAAGTAGCCTAACAAGCTCACGACGTTGTCGATAAATATACCTGAAGAACAAAAAAATTGCGCCATGCACATAGCACTTCACGACTTATAGCTAAACGCTAAAGCATAATATTTAATTTGCTTCACCATGGCCTGAAGGCCATTAGCCCGACTGGGAGATAAGTTTGAGCCGAATCCAAGCTCAGCAATAAAGTCAGGTTGAATTTCTAGAATCTCTTTTGGCGTTCGCCCTGAATACACTTTCAGCAGTATCGCAATTAAACCTTTTACGATAAGAGCATCACTGTCGGCTTGAAATTCAATCACCTTGCGCACTGGTTGCTCAGCGCTTTCACTTTCGGCCTTGTCAGTTTCATGACTTGCGCCAGTTGCGTTCTCTAAATTTGCCACAAGCCACACCTGCGACTGGCAGCCTTTTACTTTGAGATCTTCAGTTTTAAATTTTTCTGGGAGTTCTGGCAGCGCTTTACCCATTTCGATGATTCTTTTATAGCGATCTTCCCAAGAGGGCAGGCTCGAGAATTCTTTAACTAAGGCTTGCTGAATAGGATCTTTCATAAGTCTTTCTTTAACTCATCTTTATGGGTCATGACAAACCTAAAGCAGTCTTTAAAGTAACTCTCAATCTCATCCTCATGGTGGAGCCACAGGTTCGCCCACTTCAAAGCCGAGAGTTCAAATGTGGCCTCACGATCATCATCAGGACGCTTAATGTACTCTAGATTTTTATTAATCTCTTGGGGAGTGTAACCTTTTTGTACCATAGCGCTTTGTGAAAGCTCCATTTCAACATTATGGAGATAATCGCGCACACCCTGCCAGTATTTCTCCCCGTCAAGACCTGTACTGCTGACGCAAAAAAAAGTGGCGCATTCGTGTCCCCTGAACTTCCAGATCGAGCAGCCGCCGTTTTGAAGTTGATAAAATGGGCATAGAAGATCGGCTCTGTTGCCGAAATCACTTTCAGATTTGGCGCGAAATAATTTTTGATAATCTGCTGGGGCGCAAATGCCAATTGGTAGAATGTATCGTCTTTCAAGTATCAGTTTTTTTAAAATATTTTGTGCATAACTAAAAACAGGGTCTGATAGTATGGCCCCCACTAAATAATTTGGTATAAATGGGTAATATGTGCAGCATTTAAGTTTTGCATTGTAATGTGGCTGGGGCGAAGTCGACTTCGCTTTATAGCAATCATGACAAGTAGCAAGTTTTTCTTCTCTATTTTGCTGTAGAAAAGCTTCGGGCAAAAGGTCTTGATAAATTTCGGGTAAGTCATTTTTTAACTTCGCCACTATTGATCCCGTGCCTTTTGTATTAGTCTAACTGCCGCTGTTGACGCAGAGTATACCCGACGCGGGGTATATGTTGCGTCAATTTATATTGATACAAAATCTATTATCTTTAATAAACTCAAATATGACGGCCAGCTTTTGCTATCTCTTCAATTCTTTTTGAATTTTCGCGTTTAGCTTTTCTATTTTGGACGCGAGATTTTCTTTTAAGCTTTTCCAGCCTTCTTTGCTGTCATCTTGCATTTCGGCAAGCTCGCTCTTCACCTTGCTGCGGGTCTCTTCTAATTCTTGAATGGCCTTCTTTTGGGCTTCACTGGCTTTAGCATGGGTTTTCTTTTTAAGTTCCGCTATTTTTTTATCTATTTCATTTAACTTATCTGACATTTCAGACTTAAATGTTTCTAAATCTTTTTTTGCTCCGGCTACAGTTGCCGACTCTGTGGCTTGTGCTGATTCAATTACAAATGCAGATGAAGCCACAAAAGTTATGGCTAGAGCGAGTGTTAAAGTCAGTTGTTTCATGTGATCTCCAGAGTTGGGTTAAAGGGCATATATGGAGATATACGTATCACTGCACGGTATTGAGTTCAATCGTCACTTATGCTTCCTGCGTTTTACTTTAGCATGACCTCTTGAATTCACTGATTCACTTGCAGCCTTTTTTGGCTTGAGTTTTAACTTTCTCTTAATCTTCAGCGTGGCCTTCGTTTTGGGTGTAACTTTGGACTTAGCCTTCGATTTTACGATTTTCTTTGTTTTAGCCTTCCCCATGGTCATGGATTTAACCTTAGACTTTACTTTCTTTTTTGCCATAACTTTATCTTTAACCTTTATTTTCCTTTTAGATTTCAACTTAGCCTTACTCTTCGCTTGCACTCTACGCTTCGAATTTTGTAGCTTCTCAATCGTAGCCGTTAAAACCGCAATTTTACCCTGAAGCCGCTGCTCCACTTTTAAAACTGCATTCTCAATGGCGTATGAAAAGTCACTGGTTGAGGACTCTTGCGGCGTCAAAATTGAGCTCGCCGACACCATTCGCTCAATACTGCTGAGCTGCCCCTCCATATCTTTTATTTTCTCAAACGTGCTGGCTTGAACGAGATCCAGACGACTTTCAATATTTCTCGGGGCTCCTGCGTTCGGGTCAATTTTCTTAAGCTCTATAAGCCACTTTAAGGCCTGATAGATGTGGGGCGGTGCCCCCGTTTTATTCCATCTTGTCCATGCTGATGGATCGACAAGAAGTAGCTGACAGGCGCGGCGTTGACTGAGCCCGAGGGTTAATCTGATTTGTTCGAGATCTCCGATTTCATTTTTTATTCGTTCGGCTTCGAGCAAATATTTCGCGCGATGCGAATTAAGCTGATTTATAGGGGGTATTTCGTTCTTTAAATCGCCTTTTAATTCTTCATTTATATCGGCTCTTGAATTCGAGGGATTTTTTGAGCTTGTGCTGCGTGTATCTTTCATCTGAAGTTCCTCATTTGCGCATGTTGTGAAATGTTAATTCTGTATACGTATATCACAACATAAAATGTGGTGAAACACAACGTTTTTCAGGGTTTTAAAGCTGCATTGTGACATATAGTTATAAGTTACAGTATTAAGTGCTTGTATTCACAGTGATTTAATATACAATTTAAAGTCTAGTGATTTATGCTTAAAGAGTGGGCACCAGAAATTTTCGACCCATCTACTTTATACATTGCGCAAATTTCTAGAGCTTTGTGCCTTTGAGTGAGCATTTAACGACGAATATACGGGGTAAATCATGCAACA
>JAGRAK010000176.1 GCA_020434645.1 Bdellovibrionales bacterium
GGTATTTCTTTTTGAAACCCCGCAACCCCGGTGGAGCCGGCAAGATCTGATGAAATTGAAACAACAGGCAGCCCCTCTTTGTATTTTTTAATCATAGCTTTACTAATGCCGAGCTGAACTTTTTCAGCAATCACTTTGCTGCCAGTTGATTTTTTCTGAGCTTTTTCTTCGACGAGAGCATCCGCCCAAGCATAAAATTCTGCTGGCACTTTTTCATTTTTATAAATTTCATCAATAAACGCTTTTAGATCTTTCGGGTCAGATAGAGGAAAGCCATGCCCACCAGAAGAAGACTGCTCTGTTTTCGCCACTCCATAACCTTTTATAGTTTTCACATGAAGAACAACTGGCATTTTCGGATTGGCGCGCGCTTTTTCAATTGCCGTCTCAACCATTTCTAAACATTTTTGAAGATTATGGCCCTCTTCTAATTTTAAATAACTCCACCCCAGATCTTTTAAAGATTCAAAAGTAGGAGTCATAGAAAAGGCGTCTTTATCAATTCTCCCTGAGAGTTTTGTGTTGTTATCACTAATAATCAAAACATACGGATTCATTTTACCACTGGCGGCTAATCCGGGTATTGCAGCCAGCGCTTCGCGAGCCTCACCCTCCATGCAGGCGCCGTCAGAAATTGTTGTCACCGTCACCATTTCTCTTTTAGCCAAATGATCGGCAAAGCAAAGACCTTGCGATTGCGGAATGCATGAACCCAGTGGGCCATTACTCAAATATACGGCCGCAGGGAACAAATGACTCTCACCATGACCGGTCAATTGACTTTTAATTGAACGAAAACCTTTAAGGGCATCGAGCGACAAATCAGCAAAACCATAATTGGCCTTTAAGGCGTAAAGACCATTTTCACAGTGACCAGCATCATTGAGTAGGTGAAACGACTCATACCACTGTTTTTTATTTTTCTGAGCTTCATAAAACACAAAACCATGAAGGGCTGACATTATTTCAGCAAAAGCCGATGGGCCGCCAAAGTGAGAAGCTGCGCCACCGAGTACCGCCTGCATGTCCATTAAAGCGATCAGAGCCCTTGTCGCTGTGGGGTCGGCAAGATCAATAGTCTCACCTGACTTTAATTTACCCTTTACAGAGTAATGCAGCGGGCGTGTTGGATTGGGTGCCAATTTTGTGGAGTAAGATAGAGGTGTATTCATGAAGATTTTCTAGGGTGATTTAGACTTTGCGTCAAGATATTCCACTTGTGCAATGAGCCTCAAATTCTTATTGTCTCCCCATGAGCGAAAAATCCAGTACCAACAAGCCACTACGTGTTGAAAATATCCGCAAAGTCGAGCTCCATCGGCATTTAGAGCTGTCGATTAGACACTCTACCATTCGTGAACTCGCCCCACTATTTGGAATTGAAATACCCAATGATAAAGTCTTTGCTGAGCGCTTTCTGATAGATCAGCCCATGAATGACTTGGGGTCTGTGCTGAATAAATTTTTAGATACTCAGCTGTTACTTTCTAGTGAAGAAACTCTTGAACGTATCGCTTATGAAGCTTGCGTTGATGCTTTTAAAGAAGGTGTTCTTATTCTTGAGCTTCGTTATGCGCCTACTTTTATTCGCTACCGACATGATCATCTGAGTTTTGATAAAATTCATTTGGCCATTGTGCGCGGAGTGGAGCGCGCTGAAAAAGACTTTCCGATCGCTGTTGGTCTGACTTGTATAATTCAAAGAATACTACCAGTTAAAGAGGCTGAAAAAGTCACCGAGTTTGCTATTGAACATCGCAACACTTTCATCTCTTTAGATTTAGCCGACAACGAAGAGGGCTTTGACTCTAAACCCTTCTCACCATTTTTTATGAAAGCTAAAAAAGCAGGCCTGGGCATTACTGTTCATGCTGGAGAAATCAACACACCGAAAGCTCCGACCTACGTTAAAGATGCTGTTGAATTTTTAGGTGCGACTCGAATTGGTCACGGCGTGCAAGTGTATCGTGACCCGGCAATGATTGAATATGTGAAGAAGCACAATCTCACACTTGAGCTTTGCCCCACCAGCAATTACTTAACTCAAGCTATACCGGGTACCATAGAAGATCACCCTTTTCGACAACTTTACTATGCCGGTATTCGTACAACGATTAACACTGATGACCCTGGCATATTCAATACCGATATGAATAAAGAATATCTCATCTTGCGCGACAAATTTAATTTTCGTGCGGCTGAGTTTGAGAAATGCAATGACTACGCGGCTTCAGCAAGCTTTATTTCATTAGAGAAAAAGCAAAGCGTGTGGCCGCGAGAGATTTTGCAGATATAACCCCGCCGTACCCCTATAGTCTCTACGTAAAAAAACTACGCAAAAAGACGCCCAGCTTGAATCTGTATCGTGCTTGTCGCAAGTGCTGCGATATCAGCCTCATCGTGAGAAACCAAAAGCGTCGGAATTTTATATTCAGCGATTATATTTTTCACCAATGCTCGTGCTTGCGAACGAAGCTCAGCATCTAAAGCGGAGAATGGCTCATCTAAAAATAAAAACTGTGGCCTCGCAATGAGCGCACGTGCAATGGCCACGCGTTGCTTTTCGCCGCCAGATAGAACTCGTGCCGGCCTCTCAAGACATGGCGAGAGATGCAGCTTATCAACTAGGTCACCCAACCGTTTAGAAATTTCAATTGGCGATAATTTTCTCGCCTTTGCGGCAAACTCAATATTTTGCCTGGCCGTCATATGCGGAAATAAATCTAAAGTTTGAAAAACTACTCCAAGATTGCGTTTTTCAATTGGCAATTTCGCCACATCTTGGCCATTTAAAATCCAACTTAATGTCGGACAAGAGTCGAGCCCCAAAAGCAACCGAATCACAGAAGTCTTTCCTGAACCAGAAGCACCTTTTAAAGCCGTAATGCCCTGATCCGAGAGTTCCCAGCGGGGTATATCAACTTTAAAATCGCCATAATCACGAATGAGATTTTGAATAACCGACACGACCTACCGCCTCAAATATTAAAAATACAAATACTCCAATAAATAATGAATACCAAGTAATAACCGTTGCCACTTCAGTTCGGTAACCGCCAAGTAATGTTTGCGCCATCATCGCCAAGGTCAGCTCTCTTCCGGCAATAAGAGATGAAAGCGCAAAATCTCCACTTGCCCAAAGCGCAGCAATGCCGGCAAGAAAAGCAAAATCTCGCCATAGCTGCGGAAGCAAAATTTCTGAAAAAATCAATTCATGTGATGCGCCCAGAACACGAGCCGTTGCAATTTGATTTTCGACACTCGCAATACGACCTGCAGCGCGAAAACGATAGAGCATTGGAAAAATTGTCACTACAAATCCAAATGAAACCCAAGCAAAAATTTGATACTGAGGCGCCGCCTGTGCATTAAAAATCAGATAGACGGCCAGCCCAATAATGACAGCGCTTGGTGCCGAATAAGCCAAAAACACCCTATTCAGAACTCTATGTGGAGCGCGATAAGAAACTAAAAATAGTCCTACAAACACCAAAATCCCCACTGAGACACATTCAATAAATGTACCGGTGCCATACTGCAAAACTCTTGATTTTAATTCACCATTACCGAGAATCTCTAAAAAACCGCGGTGAACCCCTGACAAGCTCGAAAAAAGCACGATTAAAGTTGTTCCTAACAAAATTAAAAGAGCCGGCCACATTTGAAGACGCGAAAGATTCCGGTTTAATTTTACGACTGAAGGCAGTGGTTTTCTTAATACAAATGAAAAAAGCGCCAATATAAAAATCTGAACAAGCGCAAGCCCTACGCCATACCCCAGATCTCCTTGCCCCAGCACGGCTCGGTAAATCAACACTTCAAGTGTGTCGCCACGGCCAGCCCCCACAATCAGGGGGACAGAAAAACTAGTAAATGCTAGTGAAAAAATAAGAAATGAAAGAATAGCCAAATCCCATTTCAATCCGCCGAGAATCACTTTTAAGATTTGCCAGCGAGACGCGCCCTCAACAGTGGCGAGTTCAATCACCCCTCCCATACTGCCCCCAATAAGGCGTGCCGTAGCCACACTGACAAGCCCCACATTCATAATCACGTGAATCAAAACAACCCCACCGAGGCCAAACGGAAAATTCATAAAGAGTTGAACAAAGTTAAGTGAGGCGACGATTACAAATAGCACTGGCACAAGACTCGGAATCATCACAAAAATTTCAGCCACTCTTCTCTGAAAAGAATGAGTTAGACACAAAAGCCCCAACCCACCCAGAATCCCAAACGCTAAAGTTAGAATTGTTGTCATTGAAGCTTGCAATAGAGATTGACTGAGAACTTGAAAAAACTCGGCGCGAAAAGGGCTAGCGAAAATCATTAGCGCGAGGCTCTCCACAGCTCAAGTAATTCATTTTGTTTGAGAGCAAATTCTTCTAGTTTTGCGGGCGACATTATTTTGACCTGAGGTAGTTTTAAATAAAGCGGGTCAAGTTCGACGTCTTCATTCACTGGCAGCATAAAATTCTTTTCTGCTAATAACTTTT
>JAGRAK010000177.1 GCA_020434645.1 Bdellovibrionales bacterium
AACTAAAATTGTCTATATTGCTGCAAAAGGTGTTCAAGAGAGTTTGCCAAAGCTATTACATTTTTCATCTTTGCCAAATATAGTTCTTGTTCATGAAGATGATCGTGCGGGGAGTATTCGTACAATTATGACAACTGTGACAAAACTTTGTAGCCCTAATATTTTTGGCCTCGAAAAGTACTTAAATGTGGGTATTGACGTAAAAGAACTCAAAATCGAAAAAAGCTCTGAACGTAAAATGCTCAGTGAGCAAATGGTGGCGCATTTATCTGGGCTTGGAGTGAGACGGTCTGTTCTTGACAGTGTGGCGCAGGTGCTTGAAGAGCTTTTGATGAACGCGATTTATGATGCTCCAACTGATGTGCAGGGTCTTCCTGTTTACAATAAGCTCCCGCGTACGACTCCAGTCAATTTGAAGCCAGCCGAGCAAGGGCTGTTGCGTTTTGCAACTGACGGCACATTGCTTGCGGTTTCTGTTCAAGACCCTTTTGGCTCACTTACCGCCTCAATAATACTCAAGTACTTGGACAGCTGCTATGGAGGTCGAGAGGGGACTATGCAATCGGATAAAGGGGGAGCTGGGCGCGGGCTTCACCAGATTATTGAAAGTTCTACTTTCGTTGTTTTTAATGTCCAGCCGAAGAAGCAGACCGAAGTGATTGCCTTTTTTGATGTCGTCCCGGGTAAAAAAGAGGCCTCAGAGCCTATGCTCCACTATTTTGTGCAGTAAGGTCACTTGCGTGTCATAAAAATCGATGCTAGAACGTTTCGTCTATCCAAATTGAATCGGAGTACAAGTTATGAAAAAAGACATACACCCAGAATTAAGACCCGTAGTATTCAAAGATATTTCTTGTGATTACAGCTACTTGACCAAGTCTACGCTCAAGTCAAAAGAGATGGTTCAATGGGAAGACGGCAAAGAGTACCCACTTATTAAGTTTGACGTATCTAGTTCTTCACACCCATTCTACACAGGTAAGCATCGTATAGTGGATACTGAAGGCCGCGCAGAGAAGTTCAAAAAGAAATATAACCGCGCGTAGTTCAATCACTAAATTATTGATATTACTAAAGAATATCTGCTCTGAAGCCGTAGGCTGTAGATGTGCTTTCAATCACTCGATAGGGGTTGTCGCTGTGCTCAAGTAGGTAAAGAGCAGGCTCTACGTTTTTTCTAAATGTTGGTTCAATCAATTTCTGACCTGGGTAAAAGCCTTTGCCTGGGTCAAAATTTTTGTCAGGACTCATTCCCGGATCGAGCTCAAATGTGAAAGAGATGATGCCGTGAACTCCGTATGCCCAGTCAGTGGTGTCACCACTGGCTATGTAAAGCTCAGAGCTCTGTTGGGGAGTGTAGCCATTCCAGCGCGCCATAGTTTCGGCCATAGTTTTGTGAACCATGTAGTCTTTTTCGGTTTCGATATGTTCATATTTTTGACCCCATGGATATAAAATCAGTGCTGAAAAAGTGTGGTAAGTGAGAACTATATTAATGTTATCATGAGTATCAATAAACTGCTTTACAGCTTGAGTTTCGGGTTCGCTAAACGCTGATGGTCCACGATATGTGTCATTGCTTGGGCTTGTGCTCGCCCCTCCGCCACCCCATCCAAAACCATAGTTGCGGTTGAGGTCGACGCCATATGCTGAGCCATTGTTGCGGCGATTTTTTCTCCATAATTTATAATCACCAGCGGATACGTCAAATTCGGCTCCGTCTGGGTTTACAAGTGGCACGATGTAGACTGTTCGGTTGGCCAGTAGTGGAGTCACTCTTGGGTTGTCAGATTTGTATTGTTGAACCAAATATTGAGAAAGTTTTAGTGCCATTTCTACAGAAAGATGTTCACGGGCATGGTGGCCACCCATGAAAAATACAGCCGGGCGAGACATATCATCGCCGTCAGTTGAAAGCGTGATCAGGTGAAGCTCGCGTCCTTCTAGAGATTTGCCAATTGAAGAGAGGCGAACAAGGCCAGGGTTTGCGGCGGCTAACTTTTCGAGTTCAGTGGTGAGCTCGTCATAATTGTGAAAGTTGCTATCATAGGCCGGGAAGTCGAGCATTTTCGGCGTTAGAGGAAAACTTGTTTCAAGTAGTCCGGATGCCTTTGCCGCTTTTAAATCATCTTCAGTGCCGAGTCCCATAACGTAGTCTTCAACGACGGCTTCAATGGTGACGCCAAGGTCTGCAACTTTTGATCTTGCATATTTATCGGCGGCGTTAAATTTCATCCAGTGGTAAGTTGATTTAGATTTGCTTATTTGTTGTTTGCCTGCAGCGGTATTTGCGTTTGCAAAGCTTGTGAGTAGTAGTAACCCGATAGTGATCGCTGATAGTGATTTCATTATTGTTCCCCTCCGTGGTACCCTAAACGCTAGAACGAAAGTGGGGCGTATGTCTACAGTAAATGATCAGAGCGAAAAGAAGACCCCTACTGGAGTTCAACCGATGATCGCCTCTGTGGTTTTATTCACTTTGGGGCATGCGGCGGTTAAATGGGTCCCCCATATCCCATTTTATCAATTGGTATTTTTGCGCGCCGCCATAACGGCCATTATTTGCATTGTGTATTTGAAGAGACAAAAAATCAGTATTAAGGGCAATAATTTGAAGCTTTTGTTTGTGCGTGGCTTAGCTGGAACATGTGCGCTCCTTGCGTATTTTTATAGTTTGCAACATATGCCCCTTGCATCTGCGGTTACGCTTCAATATTTATCGCCGATACTGACAATTATTGTGGCGTATTTTTTGTTGAACGAAAAAGTAACGAAGTTTCAATCCTATTGTTTTGCTCTCGCCTTTATAGGTGTGCTGATGGTGAAGGGCTTTGACGACCGAATTACTTTATTTGAGCTGTCGGTGAGTCTATTTTCAGTTGTGGCCTCAGCGTTTGCCTATAATTTTGTACGAATGCTTAGAAAAACTGATCATGAGATGATTGTGGTTTTATATTTTCCGCTCGTGACTTTGCCTATTGTCACACCGTTTGCATTAAATGACTGGGTGACTCCTAGTTTAAGAGACTGGATGTATATTCTTGTTATTGGAGTCTTCACTCAAATTGCACAATATCTCATGACGATTTCGTATCACCGTCAAAAGGCAGCAGATATCGCCATATATAATTATCTGGGTATTATTATTGCCGTTGCCATTGGGTACTATTTCTTTAACGAGGGCTTCTCACTTCTTAGTGTAGCAGGAATGATACTCATTATGAGTTCGCTCGTGCTGAGTGGGAAGAAGAAAAAGCCCGCTCTTCAATAACAGAGTGATGAACATTGAATTCTTCATGTAAAATTTTTCGGTAGTGGGTGATGCCTTGTGGCTTGTCTGTTTCAAGTACGAGTTCGCAAGCAAGAACTTCAGGTGCGATCTTCCAGACATGAAGATCAATGATCTTTGCGCCAGTGGATTCAATTCGCGTTTTCATTTCTGCAAAATTCACGTTGAGTGCGTGACCATCGAGTAACTCCCACCCTGTGTCGCGAATAAGTCCGAGTGCCCATTTAAAAATAACGAGGGCTCCGATAAGACCTATAAGTGGGTCGAGAAAAGAATAACCATAAAATTTGCCGGCCAGCAGGGCGGCTATAGCGCCAACAGAGGTGACGGCATCAGCCAGTACATGGAGGTAAGCCCCGCGAATATTGTGATCGTGTGAATGGCTGTGGTCATTATGATCGTGTGCGTGCGCATGATTATGGCCATGGTGGTGAGATTCTTTTAAAATGTAGGCACAAATAATATTAATGATAAGGCCGATAACCGCGACAAGTAGAGCTTCATCAAACTCAATTTTTTCAGGTTTAAAAAATCTTTGCACTGATTCAAAACCAATGAGAAGCACAACACACAATAGAAATACGCTACTGGCAAAACCACCAAGAGCTATAATTTTGCCTCCTCCGAAATTAAAGTTTTTTACCATTTTGGGCTCAGTGGCCAGTCGATAGGTCAAGTAGGTTATGCCGAGGGCTGCGGCATGTGTGGCCATGTGCCAGCCGTCAGCAAGAAGCGCCATAGAGCCGGTTATGTATCCAAAATAAATTTCAGCAACCATGGTTATGGCTGTGATTATTAATACGGCCGATGCTTTTTTCGCATTGGCGGCAATGCTTTTATCAAACTTTAAAAAATGATGATCGCAAGAAAGTTGATTATGATTGGTCGAGTTCATTTTATAGTTTTAAATCTTTCTGTGGCTTCGATCAGATGGTGAATAATACCTTTTTCGGTGGCGGAGTGCCCAGCGTCTTGCACTATATGAAGTTGGGCGTCAGGTAAAACTTTTTTAAGTTCCCACGCGTTTTCTACGGGGCAGACAACATCGTAGCGACCGTGAATGATCTCAGTGGGGATGTGTTTAATCTTATGAGCGTTTTCAAGTAGCCAATTGTCGGTATCAAAAAAAGCACGGTTGGTGAAGTAATGGCATTCGATGCGAGCAAAAGCGAGAGCAAATTCAGGGTCATTAAAGTCAT
>JAGRAK010000178.1 GCA_020434645.1 Bdellovibrionales bacterium
CATTTAAAAACAAAAACATGATGACTATTTGTAAAGCGTATTTCTTCAAATGAATTCGAGCCAAGGTTGCCCCCGAGAATATTTACATTCGTTTTATATTGATACCTTCATGTTACAACTTAATTACGCAGTGTAGCAAAATATTGAAATATGAAATGTTTTTAGTGATTTACGTGATTTTTTGAAAGCTTTATACGGGTTTTATAGAAGGAGTAGAATTTACCGAATGATTCAATTGGCCATATTTAAACATCTAAAATCTTCAGGTTTTAGTAGGCCTGAATAAAATTTAGGCGTCCAGTCAAGATCACTCATGCCCTCAGTTTTTACATCAATCCCTGGCGTAAAAACTTTGGCAATTAAATCTTCAAAGGCGCTTCGAATCATTGCAGACTCTGAGGAGAAATCTTCAATCTGCTTAAAAGTCTCAAGTGTTTCTTCACGTGGGATTTTATTGGGAGCAAGCTCACTATTTTGCATTTTTAAAAGCGGCAATGTTCGCAAACCTAAAAACAAAGACCACAAACAAAACACGCGATAACTTTTTTGCTCCACGGGTAGCGCCTCTATATAGCGCATGGCTCCCTCAGCATTTTCTTTAAGGCTTAAAAAGGTTTCTTCTCGAGAAGGAACCAAAAAGCGCCCCTCTTTTTCATCGCCCATTTGATCCTTTAAAAGATTCACTTTTTGCAGAAATAATCCAAAGTGGTGAGCGTCAACAATGAGCGGTCTTGTTATTTTTAATTTAGCATCCACCGCATTTAAAAGTTTAGATAAAGTCTCACCCACAATACCCGCCACAAAAAAACAATACTGATTGACTTCCCTTAGCCCTTTTAGCCGTATAGTCCCTTTGGATTTAGAATTAACAAATTCACGCATACCTGCTGACATAGTCTGAACCAACTCCTGGATCGGTACTTTAATGTGAGGAGGAGCCTGATGCAGATCTTCAAGTAACACTTGAGCTTCTTTTAAAAGAAGCCTCTCGCCCTCTGGTATACTTTTCGGGAAGCTCTCAACCCACCATGAGACTGCAGAAAGTTCTGCTGGAGATTGAATGAGACGGTCGAACTGATCAAAGGCCTTTTGTTGACTGAGTTTATCCCCCCAAGACGCATCTTCAATTGTATCTAAAATACGGCACATCAGATAAGTAAGACCCACCCACTGGCGAAGTGGTGCCTCTAGCCTTGAAATACAAAGAGCAAAGCTTCGGCTCACGCGGTCTAAATGAGTTTGATAAACATCAACTCGACTCATTATAGCGACCCCTCCTGCTCCTTTTGAATTCTCACATTTATAGCTCGCTTTGGGTTCAGTATAAGCTCACGGTGTGGGAACGGTATACTGACATTGTTTTGTTTAAATATCTCATCTATTCTAAAACGCAAATCACTGGCCACGCGATTTGCTGTTGTTTCACCAGAAAATTTAATCCTAAAAAATAATGAGAAGTTGAGACTGCTGTCGCCAAAATCCTGAAAAAATACAAATGGAGCCGGTTCTTTTAAGACATTGGGATGCTCAGCCGCCGCCTGCAGCAACAAATTTTTAACCAAAGTTGTATCCGAGCCATAAGAAACACCAATGGCAACACTGCTCGATACTATGTCGTCTGCAAGCGTCCAATTGGTGAATATTTTTTCTAAGAAAAAGCTATTGGGCACAATGATTTGCTTATTCTGCATGGTGCGCATGACAGTAGACCGAGCCCCAATTTTTTCAACATGACCAAATATCCCCTCAAGTTCAATCCAGTCCCCGACTCGTACGGGCTGCTCAACCATAACAATAACGCCACTGATGAAGTTATTGACCACATTTTGTGACCCAAAACCAATCCCGATAGCTAGACCACCCCCAATGACTGTAAAAATTGTAATCGGGATACTGAGCAGCTGGAGCGTGAACAAAATGAAAATAATGTAAATTATATAGAATAAAAACCGCTCTAGCGCATATTGAAGTGAGCTCTGCATACGAAAACGCCGTATGGCTCGTTTACTGATAGAACGACTTATAATATTTGATAAATGGTAGCTCACTATCGCAAGCAAAAGCGCAATAAGGACTTTACCTAAAGTAATCGATGAACCATCCACCTCAAAGAGTTGAAAGTTCCAAATTTGACCAAAAGTCCAGAGCACCCTCTCGGATTCTTTGACAGCTAGTTTTGCGGCTTCATTTTCTAACTCTTCCACTCACACCTCTTCTTCAATCACGCCCTGCAACTTATCAGAACACTATACTTTCGCCACGCAGCATCAAGGAAATAAAAAATGCATGCTGCCACATAGTCTAAACTCTTGATATAAATAGACTATGATCAACCAACAAATGCAACACGGTAACTTAGAATATTTAGAAAACCAATTTCGGCTCTATAAGCAAGATCCTGAATCTGTAGATCATGATCTTCGCTTGTTTTTTCAAGGTGTTGAATTCGCAGAGAATATGAGTTCTGGCGACAGCACTTCAACGAAAAAAGAACTCGATGTTTACAGACTCATCACGACATATCGTCAATATGGGCACCTTATTGCCGATTTAGATCCACTAAAACTTCAAAAGTCGAGAGGCTCACTGCTTGAATTGCAAAACTTTGGATTATCTGACGCAGATCTTGAGACAGAGTTTCAAGCTGGAGAATTCATTGGTCTCGGACGCACCACCCTTAAAAATATTATCAATCACCTAAAATCTATTTATTCAGGCACTCTCACTTGCGATGTGGCGGGCTGCGAACCCGTTGTGCAAAATTGGTTTCAAGAAGAATTCGAATCTCGCCGCGCTCACATACAGTTCACTGAGCAAGAGAAGAAAAATATTTTATTCTCTCTTATTCGCACCGAGAGTCTTGAGAAATTCATTCACACTCGCTTTGTTGGAACAAAAAGATTTTCAATCGAAGGATGCGATGCGCTGATGCCAATGCTTGAAGCTTTAGTCACTCGTGGAGTTGGCCTTGGCATCGAAGAAATCGCCATTGGGATGGCGCACCGTGGGCGCGTGAATGTACTAGCGAACTTTATGGGTAAAGCTGTTGAGCTGATTTTTGCAGACTTCGAAGGTAAAGTTATTGATAATTCAGGCCTCTCCGGTGATGTCAAATATCATCTCGGATACGGCTGCGACAAAAAAACAGATCAAGGCTCATGTCATGTTTCTCTAGCGTTTAACCCGAGTCATCTTGAATTTGTAAATCCTGTAGCCTCAGGAATGGCGCGTGCTAAACAAAGAAGACGCGAAGACACGGCCACGCGCTCAAAAGTCATGCCCGTACTTATTCATGGCGATGCGGCTTTCGCAGGTCAGGGAGTTGTGAGCGAAACTCTACAACTTTCTCAGCTTGAAGGTTACAAAGTCGGCGGAACATTGCATATTATAACAAATAACCAAGTCGGATTTACGACCTTCCCTGAAGACTCACGCTCAACACGCTATTCATCAGATGCTGCAAAATCAATTAAAGCTCCAGTTATACTAGTGAACGCCGATGATGCTGAAGCTTGCGTCAGCGCCCTAGACCTTTCTCTACGCTTCAGACAAACCTTTAAGCAAGATGTGGTTATAGACCTTATTGGTTACCGCCGCTTCGGCCATAATGAGGGAGATGAGCCCGCATTCACTCAACCCCTTATGTATGACGTAATCAAGGAGCACCCTACTCTCAAAACAATTTACTCTGAAAAATTAGCCCTTGAAAATGTTCAAGAACAAAGTGTGTCTGACAAAATCTATCAAGACAAAATTGATCAGCTACAGGTTATTCTAGAAAGTACGAGAAAAAATCCACCTGAGTTTAAACCTGATGCTTTTCAAGGCCTCTGGAAGGGTCTCCGACGCGGAAAGCTTGAAGACTTTGATAAACCTACAAACACCTCCTTTAACAAAAATGATCTATTAAAAATTGGAGAAATTTTAACTTCATCACCAAAAGACTTTCATCTTCATCCAAAAGTTCAAAAACTTCTCGATGCCCGAAAAAAAATGCTGACTGATAACGCTATCGATTGGGGACTTGCTGAACTATTATGTTACGGCTCTCTCGCTCACGAAGGCGTCTCTGTTCGACTTTCGGGGCAAGATGCAAAACGTGGCACATTCACTCACCGCCACTCTGTTTATTTTGACACAACCACAGGCAAAGAGTTTTGCCCGCTCACACAAGTTAACCCTAAAGCTGAGTTCTGTGTTTACAACTCTCCACTATCTGAGATGGCCGTTCTTGGCTTTGAGTATGGCAACGCCATTGCAGACCCTACATTCTTAACCATTTGGGAGGCTCAGTTCGGCGACTTCGCCAATGGTGCACAAGTTATTATCGATCAGTTTCTATCAAGTGGTGAAGAAAAATGGGGTCGTATGACAGGGCTCACTCTATTTTTGCCCCATGGCTACGAGGGGCAAGGACCAGAGCACTCGAGCGCAAGACTTGAAAGATTTTTACAACTGGCCGCATACGA
>JAGRAK010000179.1 GCA_020434645.1 Bdellovibrionales bacterium
TGAGCTGACCTACCAATTTTTTAATTTTTTCGAGCATGGCAATATCAAGTTATCAAAAAATTTAGAAATGCAGCTAGAAAAAGTGTTTATTACCCCAGCCCTTCATCGAAAACATCATTCGCAAGTGCCAAATGAACTCAACTCAAATTATGGCACTATATTTTCGTTTTGGGATAAATTTGGCCGAACGAAAACGCCGAGTCACTCAGAAGAAAAATTTGCTTTAGGGCTACCAAAACAAGATCATGATTGGTCTTTAAAAGAAGTTTTATTAAAACCATTTGGGTTTTAAGTATATTTAAAGTTGAGCAAGGGCACGTTAATGGGTAAGAGATGACTGTAGATAAAAAATGCGATGTAGGGGGCTATTTAGTCTTTTTTATCATATTTATTGCCTATGCTGTCACGGCTCCTCACACTGTTACATTTGAAGACTCAGGTATTTTTTTAACCACATCGAGTCAGCTCGGGATACCTCACCCTCCAGGGTATTCACTTTTTACTATACTGGGCTTTATCTTTTCTAAAATTCCGATATCAACTGTCGCGTATCGCATTCACTTAATGAATGCTCTCTTTGGTGCGCTGTCATGTACGCTTTTGTACCGAATATTGCTTTCGTTTAATTTGCGCAAAGTCATTGCGGCGGGGAGCGCACTCGCCCTTGGATTTTCGTTTACTTTCTGGAGTCAGTCTATCATTGCAGAGGTGTATGCTCTTCACGCGCTCATCGTTTTAGCAATGATCTGGATACTCGTGAGAAATAAAATTATTGAAAACAAGTATGATTTTTTATTAATCGGGTTGTTGTTTGGGCTCGGACTAACCAATCACTGGCCACTTCTATTATTATGCGCACCGGGCTTGGTGATTTTAATTTGGGAGAATAAAAACCAAGCCTTCAAATTTAAATATTTTATATTAACTGGGCTTGCTATAGGTTTACTCCCACTTTTGTATTTACCTCTTGTTTCACTTTTGAAGCCTAAAATGGCTTTTCTGGGCTCGATTAGTAGTATAGCTGAATTTATAAGTTATATTTCGCGTGATTACTATAAAAATACAGATCTCCAGCTCACGGGCGGATTCATGCAGAACGTATACTTTTTCATTTCATTTTTAAAAATGATGCTGACAGAAGTGACGCTTGTGTTCCCTGTTCTTTTTTTATTGGGTCTGAAGCGAAGCTGGACAACTTTAGGCAGGACTCAATTTTTTGGGCTTTTGTCTCTTTATTTATCGAGCTCACTATTTTTACTGTTCTTTTTATTTTTAGAATTTAATGATTTTCACAAAAACGTATATTCTGTTTTTCAGATGATACCTTTTGCTGTGGGCTGTGTTTTTTATGGGTTTGGCATAGCGGCGGTGCATGACTATTTAAAGACGAAAACAGCGAATACTTCTATAAGTTCTATAGCTTATTCGGTTGTTATCGGTTTAATAGTCATCACAACAGGGTGGGAACTATTTAATAATTTTAATAAGAACAATCTGAGAAATGAATCATTTGCAGCAGACTTTGCCAAGCTTACATTGAATGATTTGCCTCAAGGGGCAACACTTATAACACGCGGAGATTCTGATGCCAGCCCTGCTGCATATGTAAGCCTGGTAGAGGGCTATAGATCAGATGTGACATTAACCAACCAGCAAGGGCTTTTATTTCATGAACGGATTTTTTTGCCGCAAGTTGAAAATAGATTTGATCGACAGCGCAAAACTATTTCGTACATTCAAGAAAAGGGCACCGTATACTCAACGTACTATTTGAGCTTGATTGATAATCCACGAAGTGAAGGCCTTCAAGTAGGTTTTAATGGGCTATACTACAGCTGGAATGCTGCAAATGTTACGAGTGCAGACTTTGCAAAATCAGGTTTAGCCAGTGAAAATCTAAAAAAAGATGTCCTGAGCTTTGCAGATAAATATGCCAACAACTACTCGGGGCAGTGGCAGTATCACCGAGATGCTAATTTGCAGACTATATGTGATTTTATACTTCACAATAAGTTAACCCACAGAATTATTAACGAAAACTCAGCATGTGATGTGGTTAAGGCCAGATACCTTTTAGATGATAAAAGATATGTCGAGGCCGATAAATTATTTAAAAAGGTCATGGCTGCATCAACGGGTCTATCTTTACGAGTAAAAGCCGATCTAAATTTTGACTATTTAAGAAATAAAGCAGAGTTGATCAATGGTGGTGGTGGATCTGTATCCGAAAAAGTTAAGTCTCTACAAGATTTAGTTGATGAAGTTTGGCCTTCGGTAGAAAATTATATGTTTTGTGATAATAAAACTGTTATGGGGCTTTTATCAGTTAAGGCTAAATTTTCAGATGTAAACATAAGGTTGCCGCTTTTACACAAAAGTTTAAGAGAGTGTCAAAACCTCAAAATCTATTTTCAGCCGTTACTTTAGGCATTTCGTATTTGCAATTGGCTCCCACAATGAGCGTTTGCGATATCGAACTTTTAGTCAAATTCTAGCGATTAGACATTTTTTGCCGTCTATTGTAGATAAATTTGATCTGGTTAGGCCTGGCCTTTGCAGTTTAATCTCACATTAGATTCTATTTTTAAGCAGGGGGCTTATCGTGAATAAAAAGCTTATTATATCGCTCATGGCGATTCCGATGATATTTTTTCAAAACTGCTCTAATGTAGAGTTTAGCCCCGAGGCTAGCGTCAACAGTAAGCTCGCTGATGATGCTGACATTAGTGATTTGACGGCAGAAGAAGATACACCCCAACATATAAATATAGGGTTTCCGTCTACGGATCCAGATTCACCCCTCAATATAAATGTTGGGTTTCCGCCTAGGGCGAACCAGGCTTTGCAAACATGCAAATACTATCAGGGTGCAGGCAGAGCATTTCTTACAGAACTGCCGCCCAATACAAATATTGTGAATCAATCTGGCAATCTTAATATTCTAGCAGATAATATTGAGAAAATTGAAAACTTCAATGGTAATATGATTATTGTTGGTAAGGTGGATGCCAGTCAAATTGGCTCTATAAATGGCGGCATGGGTAATATTATCATTTGCGGAATGAGTGTCGGGCATATCTCGAATTTAAGGCTATCGAATATTTCGGTTGTCGGCGGCGACGTGGGATCAATCGATAAGGTCAATGCGAATATTAATGTTTTTGATGGTGATGTCACAGGTGATATCAGTAATTTTAGAGGGAACGTTCTCATTTCAAATGGCCAGCATCTTGGTAATCAAAGTAATGTTTCAGGTAATGTTGCGGGTTTATAGTAGTGGTAGATCTTCTTTTTTAGATTTAAATTTTCTTTCGTCGGCGTTCACGAGCACTCGCGAAAGTTCGGATACGTGTTTCACATACAGACATTGAAGCGCGCAGCCACCGTCTTTTGCAGACTTGCCAACTCCAAAATGTTTTTCAACATGTTTTTTATTACCCATTGGGAGAACTGCAGACTTAAATCCAAGTTTCTGAATTTCACGTAATCGCTCTACAGCAAAAGTTGCCGCTCGCACTTCTCCGGTGAGACCAATCTCACCAAAGAATACAGTGTGAGCGTTGATCTCGTCGCCATGTAGTGATGAGATCATAGCCGCCGCAACAGCAAGATCGGCAGCGGGCTCGCTAATTTTTAATCCGCCGACTACATTTACAAAAACATCATTGCGGGCAAAATCAAAATCAAGATGTTTATCAAGCACAGCGGCCAGTAGGTGCACGCGATTCACATCAAATCCGATGGAAGTGCGTCGGGGCATCGCCATAAAAGTAGAAGTTGAAAGGCTTTGCACTTCGCATAAAAGAGGACGCGAACCCTCCATAGCCGAAAATACGGCAGACCCGACAAGACTATCACCACGTTCAGCTAAAAATAATTCAGATGGGTTTGCGACCTCTTGTAAGCCATCGCCCTCCATCTGAAAAACGCCGAGTTCGTTGGTGGGGCCGAAGCGGTTTTTCTGTGCACGCAGCAAGCGAAACTGATGATTAGCATCACCCTCAAATGACAATACGGTGTCGACCATATGTTCAAGCGTTTTGGGGCCGGCTATATTGCCGTCTTTTGTAATGTGACCAACCAAGAATATGGCAATACTCTGACTTTTCGCAACAGCCATAAGTTGAGCGGCACATTCACGTACTTGCGAAACTGTACCAGGAGCTGAGGCTATATCGGGTTGGTAAATGGTTTGAATCGAATCGACGATCACCACGTCTGGTGATGCATTTGAAATTAAATTTAAAATATTTGAAAGTCGACTTTCGCTTGCAACTTCGACATTTGAATTTCGAACGCCCAATCGTTGTGCGCGTAGAGCCGTTTGCTCAACACTTTCTTCGCCAGAAACATAAAGTACTTTATGCTTTTGTGTGGCGAGCTTTCCGGCCATTTGCATGAGCAGCGTACTTT
>JAGRAK010000017.1 GCA_020434645.1 Bdellovibrionales bacterium
CTGACATTAAGACCAACAAAACCGTGAAGGCTATTTTTGTGTCTATTCGTGATGCCAAAATTAAGTTAGATAAAAAAGTAAACAATGAGCTGCGCATGAGAGCCATGATTAAAATTTCAGAATCACCATCTGACACTGCAAAAAAAATTATAGGTCACGAGAAATAGAAATTTCAGCAACAGCGCGAGCTCCGGCATTGTCATTAATTTCAAACATCAGCTGATTTAAACCGTTCTCAAGAGATATGTAATCTGAAGTAAATCCACCGTTCTCTAAATTATATAAAGTGGCCTCGAAACCATTAGCTCTATTCACAATGCTACTACTATCTAAAGCCGCGGCCTTGCCACCGCATAATTCACTTTTGAGGCGTATTTGCTTCGCTGTGCTCTTCATTTCAATATGCGAATTATGCCTCAAACAACCAAGCGACACCGTCTCTACATTTGAATCCGATCGATCAACCAATGGCAGGCCTGAAGAACTCGCCACATATGAGCTGGGCTGTCGCACGACAGCCTGTTTTTTTATTTTTGCAATAGTGACGTCTGGTGGAGACGTATAGGCGGCAATGAATATCCAACTGCCAAGAATCACAGCACTCAAGCCAGTGAAAGTCAGCATACTGAGACTTATTTTTTTAAGTAGTACGATATCGCCAATACTCATACTCTCTAGTCGGAAAACTATAGCTTAGTCTTGATAGAAATTGGTCGTGTTATAGTACTGTAGCTTTTTGAGATTCTCATTTGGAGACAATTAATCGTTCCAGCTAAGCCCCAATAAAACTCGCTCTTGTTTAGGCGTATCGCCTACATCTTTATTAAAAGACTGACCCGTGATCGATGTTCTGAGCGAATCGGTCAATCGCTTCTCTCCACGCACCGAGAGGACCTCATCATCTATGGCATAGTCTGTCCCGATGACAACTGTCTTGCTCACATCATAAGCAAGTTTCACTGTCGGGTTGTCACCATTAGACTTCACTTCAAACTGCTTATGAAACTTCTCATTGGGTTTTTCCATTTTAAAAGTAGCCCGATTCGATGAGAGCTTATATCTAAATTTGAATTTATAGCCGGCCTTTGTTTTCACCTCAACATTACTAATGGCCTCTTTCACTTTATAAACATTTCGTGTGGCTTTGTTCCCTCTTAAATATTTATCTACATGATATTCAGTGAGTTCCTTTGCCATGTACTGACCAAAATCTTCTTGCTTATCAATGTACTCATCCACCGGAACCAGATGGCCACTATCACCAGACTCTACAAAACGGTTAGATGTAAAACTCAGCTGCTCAAACTCTGTGTAACCAAATCGATTGCGAAACTCCTTACTAAACTCTTTACTCATTTTTTCAGTGAAAATTTCATCCATAAGCTCTGTGCTCGTCTCGTTCACAAAAGGAACAATCACAACTTCACGCGTAACCTGAGCGCGCTCCTCCGCCACATTATCCAAATAGCCAGGGTGCGAAAATTCGTCCTGAGCAAAAGCCGGCACCGCCATTACCATAAATGCAATAAGCACTGCCAATTGAAATATAGGGCGCCTGCCCACTAAAAATCCTCTCATAACCACTACAATTGCAACCCCTGGTCCACAATGCCAACCCTAACCATGCGATATTGCTAGCCTATTTTATATGGCCCCGAGACTCGTAAGACAAGGTGCTATTTTTTTAACACCTCTTGCTGCGCCATACCAAATGCTAGTAATTTCAATATGTTACAGTGCCGCACTCGGATTGATTGAAAGGCCGAAAATTGTTCGATAAGCTACGCGGCTTATGACCACCAATACTGAGTTCAAATCAAAATCAGACGTCCATATTGCTCGTAAAATTTGGCACTTTCTTGGCGTCATTTTTATCGCGGTTTGTTACCACAACTTGAGCCGCGGCATGGCTCTACAAACACTCACGGTCGTTTCGGCTACTGTCATCTTTATCGATGTCTATCGCCTGCGCTCAGCCCGCTTTAATAAGCTTGTTATGATTCTCGGCAAATACATTATGCGCGACTCTGAAAAATCAAGTATTGCCGGATCAACATTTCTGCTCATCGGTGTATTAATAATTGTCGCGATATTCCCGCCCTCGGTCGTGATGCTCTCTTTACTTTTTCTGGCCGTTGCCGATCCTATAGCAAGCTACTTTGGTATTCGTTACGGCAAAGATCGGCTCGTAGGGCGCAAAACGCTACAAGGCTCTATGGCCGCATTTATAGCCTGTACTTTGGTCGCGGCAGGATATTTTTATGCCCACAACATGATGACGGAGAGAATTTTAATCGTCAGCATCTTGGCCGGCTTAATCGGAGCTGCCGCAGAAGTATGCCCCGTAGGCGATCTTGACGATAACTTAGTTTTACCAGTGGTGAGTTCAGGCCTTCTATGGGTGGTTTACCATTTCTTCGGAGGTTTTTAGTGCACGATTTTGATCAGAAAGTCACCCTTATGAATAACGACCTGAGCCCGCGACAAAATTTTAAAAAAATAAAGCGGCGAAAACGACTTCGCGATAAGCTTCACGTCAACATTTACGTTCTCCCCAACCTCCTCACTATTATGAATATGTTCTTCGGCTTTTACGCCGTCATTCATTCTATTATGGGAGACTATCTTCAAGCCTCTTATGCCATTGTTGCGGCCGCCATTTTTGATTTACTCGACGGTCGCGTTGCCCGCATGACTCGCTCGACAAGTGAGTTCGGCGCCGAGCTGGATTCTCTTTCTGACCTTATTAGTTTCTGCCTTGCTCCCAGCATTTTACTTTATCTCTGGGCTTTGCAACCATTCGGTCGAATTGGCTGGCTCGCCAGTTTTTTCTTTGTGGCCTGCGGTGCACTTCGTCTTGCAAGATTTAATGTACAAAAAAGTGTAATCGACAAAGCTTATTTTCAGGGACTCCCCACTCCCATGGCGGCCGGCATTGTGGCCAGTGCGGTTATGGCATTTTACGATTTAGAATGGGACGGCTCGGGGTCTTACATTTTACTTTCTATGACGGCACTACTCGCCATAGTTATGGTGAGCACATTCCCCTATAGAAGTTTCAAAGATTTAGATTTTAAACAGCGCCTCCCTTTTCGATATTTAGTTTTTGGCGTTTCTCTAGTGGCTATCATTGCAATGCGCCCTGAAGTGATGCTATTTGTAACTTTTATGACCTATGCCGTACTTGGAGCAGTATTTGGAATTCTTAAAATTGGCCGCCAGCCCAAACTTGTCATTGATACCAGCGAACACGAGCACTAATTTATGAATATCGGAGTCGTCGGCGCCACCGGGATGGTTGGCGAAGTTTTTATGGAGATACTCGGGAAGCGAAATTTTCCCGTTAAGAGTTTACGTCCCTTCGCAAGCGAGAGAAGCGAAGGTCTAAAGATTTCAGCATGTGGCAAAGAGTGGCCAGTCGAAACACTTAAGCCCGGCTGCTTTGACGGGCTTGACCTTGTGTTTTTCTCCTCAGGTGATGACATCTCAAAAGAATGGGCTCCACAAGCGGTTCAGTCTGGCGCATTTGCTGTAGACAATTCTGCAGCTTTTCGCATGCACCCCAACTTCCCACTTGTTGTTCCAGAGGTGAATGCAAACGCATTACCTGACAGAAAAAATCCAACCATAATTGCCAATCCGAATTGTTCAACCATACAGCTCGTAGTCGCACTTCACGCCTTGAGAAAATTTGGCCTTAAAGAAGTTCGCGTGGCCACTTATCAATCCGTAAGCGGAGCCGGCAAAGTCGGGCCTGAAGAGCTTCTTTTGCAATCAAAAGAATATATTGAAACTGGGGCTATTCAAACACCACCTAAAACTTTTGCCCATAATATTGCATTTAATTGCTTGCCACATATTGGCTCATTTAATGACCAAGGTTATTGCTCAGAAGAAATTAAAATCATAAATGAAACAAAAAAAATTTTAGATCTACCAAAACTTCGCGTCAGCGCCTTTACGGTACGAGTGCCAAGTTTAAATTCGCACAGTGAAGCGGCATGGGTGACTTTTGAAAATAAAGTCAGCAAAGACGATGTTTGTGCGGCTTTAAAAAATGGCGAAGGCATTCAGTTTATTCCACAGCGCGAACCGCAAGAGTATCCGACGTCACAATCTGCGTCAGGGCAAAACCCCGTGTTTGTCGGCCGCGTACATCAAGATTTAGGCGACCCCAACACTTGGCTTATGTGGATTGTGGCTGATAATATTTTAAAGGGCGCTGCTCTGAACGGCATTCAAATTGCTGAGCGAATATATGGGATTACTCCGAAGATATAGCTTCTCTCGCTAAGGCAAAGGCGTATCTCCCTTGCCATACATATTTTTAATATTTTTTTAGCTATAACGTATTTTTGACATTACATATAAGCCGTGATCTCATTGATACATGACGTCGCGACGCCTTTTGCAAAGCTGTATTCTCTTCACTTTACTAGTTTTAAGCAGCTCACTGTCGTGGGCAGACAACGCATTAGAAGTTACCAGTATCAGTGGCGCCTCAAACCATGAAATTGGGTCTGCAACGACGACACCGGTCATCTATGGTGGTGTCGTAGGATCAACTGCCACGTGCGCCGCCGGCACCGGCACCTCAAGTGTGTTATGTAACAATTGTCTTTTCGTTGAAACCGCATGTAACGAGAAGCGCGTATACCCCTCAACTAAGTTAAAAATAAATTTTAAAGTTATTACTGATATCTCAGGCACAATATTCGTGGGCTTGAGCGACGCTGGTGCAAATCCCGTTGCCATTTCTTCAGGAGTCACAACCAGTGGCACCGCAACAGCAGGCGGCACGGGTTATGTTGAAATTGATTGGGGAACACTCTGCCAGGAGGTTTATAGCGATAGCTCGTGCGGTGACCCTGGCACAATAGATGAGACTTTCACTATCTATATCAGCGTCGAAGCCTCACAAAATTTTGCAGATGCGAACACAAAAAAAATATCCCTTCGAATTTTAGCTCCCGATTCGGCGTTTGGCGACAATTCAATTTTTACCTCTGGGGATCCTGAGCCCAGCTCCGGCTTTGAAGATTTTAAGGCCACCCCCGGTGATGAAAAAATCGACATCACTGAGCCCGCCTATGCCTATAGCTGCAAAACAATATTTAAAAAAGTTCGTTTTTTTTATTATCCCACACCCGTTCCAGTTACACCATTTGATGTCACGACATACGGACTAACTTCTTCCTTCTATGCGGATTTCAGCTTGGACTCCTCATGCAATGCCACGGGCATTTGGTCTATTACAGGTCTTGAAAATGGAGTTACATATGCTCTTCGTCCCTCGATGATCGATATCGCCAATAATAATATTTTTCTTTTAAGCAAAACCCAAATGGAGGGCGTCGCCGACTGCGATGATGGCGATCCCGAAGTGCAAAAGGCAAACTGCCCCTACATCGCAACACCCGGAGAAGTCGTCGGCCTGCTACCCGAAGATTTAAATTGCTTTATTGCCACTGCCGCTTACGGCTCATCTTTTTCACCCATCGTCAAAACTCTGCGCGCTTTTCGAAATCAATTTTTACTAACAAATAATATTGGCCGCGAACTCACAAAATTTTATTATGAGTATGGCCCTTATGGCGCACGATTTATTTCAGATAAACCTTTCGTACGCGTTATGACTCGTATACTACTCACTCCCCCTTGGGCTTTTGCGTGGCTTTCTATTCACTACGGACTTGCCGGTGCATTTCTTATTATTTTTTCAATGCTTGCAGGAGTCATTTACGGCGTTCGCGAATCACGACGAGGCTCAATGTGAGAAAACAAAGTTTACTCACTACTTTTATGTTCGGTAGCTTATTTATTTTCACAAATTTGGCCTATGCTCAAAACTCAACACCAGAACAGAACGCCGAAGCTAAAAAAAATACCGCACGCCAAGTATTAGGCCCCGCACTGGTGACTCCTCCTGATGCACTAACTGATGAATTGTCGCCAGATGACAACCTCCCCAGCTTTGATGAGCCTATCGAGACATCCGCCAGCGAACCCATTCCGCAAATTAAAAAGAAAAAAGAATACATAGACCCGCGCTTTCGACCTGAAAGCCGATTCATTGAACACCCGAATGCTTCAAAGGGCTTAATTAAAATCGATAAAGACAAGATTTATCATTATCGCGTGAAACACACAGATCAGAAAAATGCGGGCTCTTTTCGCCTCGGCACATACGAACCCCTTAATCTTATTAATCCTGAGAACACCACACTGACATACACTAGCTTATACGGAGACTCCGCTCCCATATTGCTGCTTTACGATCAGGAGCGACAGTTTTTTCAAAAATTTGGTAAACTTGCATGGAAGTTCGGCGGCGGTCTTTACTTAGCTAATGGGCATGGTGAATTCGCCGAGCCCAACCCCGACCCCACAGCCATACCACCTGAAAAATTTACGCTTTTTGTTTTTCCACTTAATGTGGGAGCGATCTACCGCCTGCACTACTTTAAAAACCAATGGATTGTACCGTACGTAGAGGGCGGACTTGATGCCTTTTGCTTCGGCGAAACCCGCGATGATGATCAAAACCCATCAATTGGCGCCAAACTCGGTATTGCCCCAGCAACACACTTCTCGTTGGGCGGCTCAATCTCTCTAGGCAAAAATGCCAATTCATTTTTAGACTTAGACCGCGAATACGGCATCAATGCTGTTTATCTCACTTTTGAATATCGCAATTATATTTCACTATCAGACAAATTTGATTTTTCTGGAGAAGCCCTTACTGGTGGAATAACCGCCGAATATTAAATTGTTCCCATATAATCTATATAACAACTTCACCTCGTTAAAAAAATGACCTGTATCTCAGATTTTCTGCTATATTTTGCGGCATTATGATTATTCGAATGCAAATTTCATATGACGGAACTGATTACGCGGGGTGGCAAAGGCAGGGCGACAAAAGTCCAGACCCTCGACCAACTATACAGGCCACCATCGAGTCTGCACTGAGCAAAGTATTTAATACAACCATCAAAGTTCAGGCCTCCGGAAGAACCGATGCCGGAGTTCACGCCCTTGCCCAAAATATTCACTTCAAAGTGCCTGTTAATTTAGCAGGTGCTCCTATTAAAAATCCTCTAGATATGAAATTAGTTAGAAGTATCAATGCCTTAACTCCAGACTCCATAGCCGTGAGTCATGCCTGGATCGCCCCTGACGACTACCACTCTCTGCATTCAGCCGAGAAAAAAACATATAGATACGTGATTCACAATAGCCCGACTCCAGACCCCATTCGTCACCGCTATAGTTACTGGTTTGAAAAACCACTAGATATAAATAAATTAAATGGCTTAACCGAGTGCTTAATTGGCGAGCATGATTTCAAAAGTTTTCAAACTAGCGGCACCGAACTCAAAACAACGGTTAGACGAATCTTAGAGGCCTGCTGGGTTCAGGTTTCACCCGAATTAATAGAATTTCACATCACAGGGACCGGATTTTTAAAGCAAATGGTCCGAAATATAGTCGGTACGACCATATATTTACATCAAAACGATTATGGCCCAGATGAAATGAAGAGAATTCTGGCCGCCTGTGACCGCCAAGTCGCCAAAACCACTGCCGAGCCACAGGGGCTATTTTTAGATAAAGTCTATTACCCCGCTGACCTTGACAATAGGTGCCGCGAACTCTAAAACTGTCGATCTTAAATGGAGTGCAAATATGAAGACCTACAATGCAAAAAAAGGTGAAGTTGAACGTAAGTGGTGGATCGTAGATGCCAAGGGCTTAACCCTCGGTCGCATGTCTACAGAGATTGCAAATGTTCTTCGCGGAAAAAATAAACCAGTTTACACACCTCATGTTGATACTGGTGATTTTATTATCGTTATTAATAGTGACCATGTCGAAATGACAGGCGCAAAGTGGCAAGACAAAGTTTATTATCGCCACTCTCGTTACTTTGGAGGATTAAAATCTTTAACTGCTGAGCAACAACGCACTAAAGATTCTACTTTCATTATAACTGAAGCTGTAAAAGGAATGTTGCCAAAAAATAAACTTTCAAGCGACATCATTAACAAACTCAAAGTGTATCCGGGCGCACAACACCCGCATGCAATTCAAAAACCTCAAGCTTTAACAATTCAGGCAGGATAACAAATGGCAAAAGCGACAACCTCAAGCACCCCAGTTTATTACGCAACAGGAAAACGCAAAACGAGTGCCGCTCGTGTTTTTCTTAAACCCGGAAAAGGAAACATCATCGTAAATAAACTCGCGATTGATAAATACCTTCCGACTCCAACTAGCATCATGAAAGCACTCTCACCTTTTGCAGTAACTGAAACTACTGGAATGTACGACGCTATGATCACAGTTAAAGGTGGCGGTAAAATCGGTCAAGCCGGTGCCATCGCTCACGGTATCACTCGTGCACTTCTAGTTGTTGATACCGACAAGCATCGCGCTGTTCTTAAAAAGGCCGGCATGGTCACTCGTGATGACCGTATGGTTGAAAGAAAGAAGTACGGCTTGCACAAGGCCCGCAAAAAAGGCCAATACTCAAAGCGATAATTTTTATCGGCTTTGTCTTTGGACACAAAAAAACGCAGCTTAAAGGCTGCGTTTTTTTTTGCTTTAAATTTATTCGTTTAAAATATAATTGATCGGGTCAACCGGAACATCGTTCACTCGAACTTCGTAGTGCAAGTGCGGGCCTGAAGATCGGCCAGTGGTACCGACTGCAGAAATAACATCTCGGCGTTTTACTTTTTGACCAAGCTCTACATAGATCTGAGAATTGTGCGCATAGCGCGTGCGCACACCAAAGCCATGATCGATCGCAAGAATTTTACCATATCCCGATTCATAACCAACATATGAGACCACTCCATCAGCTGGAGCAATAACTGGGCTACCGGGTGCGGCCGCCATATCTAAACCGTAATGCATAGACGGCTTACCCGTAAATGGGTCACCTCTGTAACCAAAACGTGAGGTGAACCAACCACGCGCTGGCTTAATATTAGGTGTGGCATTTAATATAGACTGACGCTCTTGAAGAAGCTCTTGCAAACGAATCACGCCCTGCTCGCGCAAAGCAGAACTTTTCACCGCTCGATCTATTCGAATAGATAAATTGGCGTAGTCTCGACTGCGTGTCGCCATTAACTCATTGCGAGCCTCATCAAGCGGTGGACGCTCCATAAACATGGCATCTCTTTTAAGAAATTCAGAAGCTGGCTCTCGCTCATTTTCGCTTCTTTCTTCGTTCTCCATATCAGAAAAATTTTGCTCAATTCTTGGAGTCGCACCTAATGATAATTTCATCACCCGGTCTTCATCTTCAATATTGGTGATGAGCTTGATTTTGGTGGTGAGCGTCTTAATGCGCTCTAAACTGCTTTCAAGTGACGTCAGCTTACTCTCCACCACTTGAAACTGACGTGTCAGCTGTTCATTTTCAGCCACAAGTCGCTTATTTTCACCCTGCTCAAGTAACAAACCCAAATAATCTACTGATGCCGCTGACATTACGACAAATGCCAGCACCAAAAGCGCAATGCCAGCCTTAAACCAAGCCGCGCTAATCGTGACACTGCGGGTTTCTCCCCGGCGATTACTCGTGATTAAAAACGTAAAACTCTTATTATCCATATCACCCGAAAATATAGGGGAAATTGTCCAGTTGACTGCCCACTATCTTAGACACAGGTTGTCCAGTCAGCATAAAATTAAAAGTTATATTGCAACGCATTATTTGGCCTTAAATACAATCACACTGATGTTGTCATCGCCACCGGCGGCCTTGGCGGCTTCAATGCCTTTTGAAACGATTTCAGCCGGTGAATTTTTACGACAAAGTTCAGCTATAAGTTCATTAGAAACTAGACCACACAGTCCATCTGAACAGAGTAAAAAGAGCTCACCGGGCTCTACCATTCGCTCCACAATATCGACATTCACTTCTTCTTCAAAGCCAACACTTCTCGTGATGACATTACGCCCAACCATGGCTTCAGGGTCTTCGGCCTGCAAAATACCCGCACGAATTTGTTCGTTGATCAACGAGTGGTCTTCTGTAATTTGCCACAAGTTATTGTCTTTAAAAAGATACGCGCGCGAGTCTCCAACATTAGCAATATACAATTTATTTTTATGCTCTAATGCAAGCACCATGGTTGTACCCATGCCCATCAATTCAGGATTCTCCCTCGTACTTTTCGTATAAATTCGCTTACTCGCTTCTCGATATGCATTTTTTAAAATGTCTCGAGGTGATACAGGACCCGCGACATTTAATTGCTGCTCTACAATTTCTTGCACAGATTCAACAGCCATTGCGGAGGCGACTTCTCCACCCTTATGACCACCCATTCCATCTGCCACAATGAATAGCGAGATGTTCTCGTCCACCAGGATTGAATCCTGATTAATTTCTCGTTTTAAGCCAACATCTGTTTGGCCCCAGACCTCAAATACCATGAGTAAAATTTTACGCTAAGTATCTTCAAATATTAACTCAAAAATTAAAATCAAAAGGCCGATTAGTTTTTAAGGGGCTTTCATGCGCAAACTTATGCGAAATAATCTAATGGCTTTCATAGTCATATCGCTTTTGATCCACGTCTGCGTATGGACAGGCCTTCAATTCACCTCTGAATCGCATTTAGAGAATAAAACAGAGAAAATCGAATTTGTTGTACTCGACCAAAGTCATACAAAAAAATTAATGCAGATTGTGGAGCAGAGCGAAAAACCCTTAAATGATGAAATTCCTGAAGAAGCCAAGTTTTTAGGCGCACATAACCAGCGCGTGGTAAAAGAAACCAAAGCTCAAAATGTGGGTGATTTTAGAAATACTGCCGGCAAAGGCGGTGACAATACGCCTTCGCAAGCCAGTGCGCCAAAGCCCAAGTCAGCAAAAACTAAATTGGCGAAGGGAACTCTCCCTACACTGTCTGATTTAAGACCCTCATTTGACCCTCAAGTTTCAAGAGAAATTAATCCTACTCGTGGAGCCGGAAGCCCCGCCAGCCAGACAAATGATCACCTTAAAGATACAAAATCGAGTCTCGAAACCCTACTCAACACTCGAGAATTTGTTTACTACACGTACTACCAGAGAATCCGCACTCAAATTCGGCAATTCTGGGAACCGAGCATCCGCGGCAAAGTTAAAAAAATATTTGCTCAAGGCCGATCTATTGCATCTGAAAAAGATCATATTACTCGAGTTATAATTATTTTAAATCAAAATGGCGGCCTCATGCGTGTTCAAGTCGTGGGCGAAAGCGGCCTAAAAGATCTTGATGACGCAGCCGTTGAAGCCTTCCGGGCGGCTGAGCCCTTCCCGAATCCACCAAAAGGAATTGTAGAAGCTGATGGCACGATTAAAATTAACTGGGATTTTATACTAGAAGCCAGCCTAGATGACACATCTCGTACGCAACGCTACGCACGAAATCCATAGTAAAAAAATTAAATTTTTCATATACTGCCCCCCTAAAATAATAGGAGACATCTCGTGAAATCTTCAAAAATTGATCGCACAACTTTGGATAATATTGTTCGCCGGGCTCATTATCTCGCCTGCCGCATGATCACAATAGCCAATAATCGAACTGACAAAGAAAAGGGCGATCCCAAAATTGGTGGGCACGCCGCTGCAAGCGCAAGTTCAATTCATATATTAGGTGCCATACACCTTCTTGTAAAAACCGGATTCGATCACATCGCAAATAAGCCACACGCCTCACCAGCTGACCACGCCTACAATTATCTTATGAACCTTTTTCTAGAAAAAGATTTAACTCGGTTCAGTCTTGAAGATTGCAATGCCGCCATGAATGGACTTCGTGCCTTTTCAAAAGCGGGCGAGCCCGTATTTCAATCTTATCATTCAGCACATGATCCAGATCGACATAATTTCTTCCCGTCAGGAACGGTTGGAATCCCGCCTGTCAACGCCGGTTATTTAGCGCTAGCTTATCGTTATGCCAAACGTCATGGGTACAATGTCCCTGATGCGCACTTCTGGTGCTTATGCGGTGACTCTGAATTTCGCGAAGGCTCTCTTCATGAGGCAATACCCGACTTTGCAGATCGAGAAATTGGCAACCTAACTTGGATAGTCGACTATAATCGCCAGTCCCTTGATGGTCACCGCATCACAAACAACAATGTCACTGGCTACACTGATGATCAGCGAATTAAATTCACCATGCAGGCAAACGGATGGGAAGTTATCGAAGTTCGTCATGGCCGAAAGAGGCTTGAATATTTTGGTCGTGATGGTGGCGCTGATTTTAAAAAATGGTTTGAAAACGATTTGGGAGACTATGAACTTCAGGCACTTTTGAATGTGAAAGATGCAAAACAAATGCGCAGCTTTTTAGTTGAGCATCATGGTAAGCAAATTAAAAATTTAGAAAAGTTTCTAAATAACATTAAAGACAACGAATTATTTGAAATGATCCGAGACTTCGGTGGTCACGACATTGAAGTTCTCGCTCAGGCCATGACCGAATCAAAAAAGAATCCAAACAAACCATGCATGATTATCGCTCACACAGTGAAAGGGTGGGGTCTTGATATGGCGGCAATGGCTGGCAACCACTCGGCCTTGCCAGATGATGATGAGATTAATAAGCTACAAAAAGAAACAGGCCTTCCGAGCGAAGTTCTATTCGGCCGGTTTGATGCCAAATCTACTGAGGGAAAATTTTTAAATGAACGCGGTGATAACCTCTATAAAGAGATACTCGCGCAACACGATCTTAAAAATAAAAATCAAAAACATTTTCTAAAATTAGCCACGCAGTACGGTGAAATACCCGAAACATTAGACATTAATTTTAAAATGGCCAACTATCCGCACACACAGTGGATGCTCGGCCAGTTAACTGCAAAACTCACTCGCATAGCCAATACGCCGATTGATAAACCACTCGAAGAAAAGCAAAAACCTCTCACTGATTTCGAAAAATCATGGAAGCTCCCCGCTGAACTGTTGGTATCAATGGCACCAGATGTGGGAACCTCTACAAATTTAAATCCGGCCATGGACGGAAAAGTATTTGGCGCCGAGGTCACAACTGATCTTGAGACTGAACTTCATATAAAAGACAAAACTCTTCCTGATCTTGTGCCAGGCCAACAAGAGGCAGATCGCTTTTTGAGATTTGAAATCGCAGAAGGCAACGTGGTCTCTTGTGTGGGATCATTTGGTCAACTTCGAGATGTTTTAGGCATTCCTATATTACCACTCATGACCGTCTATGATTTTTTCATTAAGCGAGCTCTTGATCAGTATTTTTATGATCTCTACTGGAAGTCGAGTTTTATTCTAGTCGGCACTCCTGCCGGAGTGACGCTTTCACCTGAAGGCGCGCAACACGGGTGGAAATCAGATTTTCAAATACCCAACCAAATTACATGGGAGCCATTTTTTGCTCAAGAGCTCGACTGGATTTTCAGTGATGCCATTAAACGCCATGTGATGAACGATAATGAAGGTCGCTCGGGCGTTCTCATTCGCGGTGTCACTCGCGGTATTAACCAAAAAGATTTGCTGAGCAATATTAAAAAACAGCAGCGCTACAAATCAGACCCTCACGCCTTACTGCATCCGTCAAACTTCTCAATGGCAAATGCTGTTGATGAATCCAGCATTGCCGCTATTGATGATGCAGAGATTATGCCTCAATTAAGAAATGACGTATTATCTGGCGCTTACTATCTCGTCGACTACCGCGGTTACGCAGGCTATACACCCGGAGATAATGTCGTTCATATTTTTGCAATGGGATCGCTCGGCACAGAGGCTTTAAAAGCCTCTGAGAAATTACTAGAGCGCGGAATCTATGCCAATGTGATTATGGTGACAAGCCCCGATCTCCTTATCGGTAACCTCGGCGCTGAAAATGACTATCATCACTTGCGCGAAAACTTGCAAATCAACTCGACATTGTACGTAAAGCCCGCAACAAATGGACATCTCGAGGCGCCAGAGCTTGTCACACTTTCTGGTCGAAGAATTCCGATTGTCAGCGTACATGATGGCGAGCCCGGACTACTTGATAATATTGGTTCGATAATTGGAGTAAGACATGAAACCTTAGCCGTTCGAAAGCACTCAAAATGCGGGCGACCAGTTGATGTTTATGCTTACCATCACATCGACAGTGAATCCGTTATAGAAGCTTGTGGAAAAGTTTTAAGCGAAACGGCACTTGAACAAGTTCAGGTGGCATCAAGTGCAGTTACACATATTATTCCACCAGGAGCCACAGCCAATTGGCAGGATTTATGGCGAAAATCATCGCACTAAGCCCTATCTTTGAGCGAGTCCCTGCACGAAACAAAAAATATAAAGAAGTTGCCGTATTTGTTCATCATTACGGCGGCAATCGCCACAGCTTCAAACGGCATATGAATTGGCTGAATGAACTTGGCTTTGATTGCGTTACCTTTGATTTACCCCTTCACAGCTTAAACGAAATTAAACGGCGACTGCCGATTGGTAAAGACTGGAGTATTGGCTTACGACATGTTTGGGCTGATAAAATTGAACAAGTTCTTGGCAGTCTAACTGAAGATAAATTCGTATTCTCTTTCTCTTCGACATCTGCAGCAGCATTAACTGCAATAGAAAGACGTCATGCTATAGATGTAAAGGCTTGGATTTGCGACGGTGGCCCTTTTGCAGATCTATCACTAGGAATTGACAATTTGATTCGCTCTCAAGGGCTTTTTAAATTTAAATCGCGACTACTTGAATACTCTTTTATAAGAACGCCTTTTTCAAAAATATGTGCGCTCGCGCTAGGCCTTTACAAATATGATATTGATTCGCAAAAAAGTTTACTCGCCCTGCCCAAAGGCTTTCCCGTAATCAGTGTTCGTGGAGGCCAAGATCATCTTGTGAGAGGGGACATGATAGACAACATGTTTCTTACGGCATTCAACCATATAGATCTTCAGCGAGTGATCCTGCACTCGGCCGGACACCTCACTGGACTAAAAGATGAACCTGAAAACTATAAATATGTTATCGGTAATTTTTTAAAATTA